>NZ_JBSVXS010000197.1:0-6204 GCF_054070155.1 Pseudomonas sp. SDT291_1_S447 | reverse complement strand
AGTCGACATTAGTATTGACTGACACACCGCTATCGCGAGCAGGCTCACTCCTACAGGGGATTTGTATTTCAGGCGGCAATCAATTCGCCTGCGCGACGCGGTTCAGCCGGTTTCGCCACCTCACCAAACAAGGCCTTCTGCACCGCCTGCTGCGCTTCAAACGCCAGCGCCGCGCGCTCACGCCCCTGACAGGCAATCGGCTTGAGCAGGTGCACTTCAACATCGCCGCAATCATTGCTGAACAGGCGCATCAGGTGCGAGAGCAGATCATCGTCGCCAATGAACGGCGCCAGCCCATCGATCTCTCCATCACGCAGATAGCGGATCGCCACCGGTTGCAACATCACCTCGGAATCAATCGCCGCCGCCAGCAAACGGCCGTGAAATGTGCGCAGCGAACGGCCATCGGTGGTGGTGCCTTCGGGAAACATCAGTAATGCATGCTCGGTTTGCAGGTGACGGGTCATCTGCTTGCGGATCAACTGGCTGTCGCCCGAACCGCGACGGATGAACAGGCTGCCAGCCTTCGCCGCGAGCCAGCCGGCCACCGGCCAGGTGCGCACTTCAGCCTTGGACAGAAACGACAGCGGCGTGAGCATCCCCAGCAGCGGAATATCAGTCCACGACACATGATTGCTGACCCACAGCATCGGCTGTTTCGGCAGCTCACCGTGCACCGTCACGCGAAAGGGCAGGGCATTGCTCAGGCGCGCCATGAAAAAGCGCGACCAGCGCTGACGCCGCTCCATCGAATGCGCCAGGCCAATCCGCTCAAATACGCCGAACACGCTGGCCATGGTCAAGCCCAGCGACACCACCAACAGCACCCGCGCGATCCGCGCGTACACGCGCAACCGGCTCATCACACCGCCGCCTTGAAGTGCTTGGCGTAGCGCGGGCAGAGTTCGTCGCGCTTGAGCAGGATAAACACGTCGGCGACCTGGAAATCTTCGTCCCAGCACGGCTCGCCGCAAATCTTCGCGCCTAAGCGCATGTAGGCTTTGAGCAGCGGCGGCATTTCGGCGATCACGTTGGAAGGAATATCCAGGGTTGGCAGCGGATTTTTCGGCTCGGCGCGCAGGTTTTCGGTGCACAGATAACGTTCGCGCAGGCGCTGCATGATCGCGTGGGCCTGGATGCCGCCGTCCTGCATCGGGATGCTCGCGCAGCCCATCAAATAACTGTAGCCACCCTGATTCAACACTTCGGCCAACTCGCCCCACAACACCGCGATGGTGCCGCCGTTGCGGTACGCCGGGTCGACGCAGGTGCGGCCGATTTCGAGGATCGGGCCTTGCAGATGGGCGAGGCCGTGCAGGCTGAATTCCTCTTCGCTGTAGAACTTGCCGAGGCTGCTCGCTGCGGTGTGATCAAGCAGACGAGTAGTCGCGACCAAACGGCCGGTGTTCAGATCACGCACGCCAATGTGGCTGCAGTGAACATCATAATCATCCATGTCCAAACCCAGTTCCGCGCCTTTCAGTTTGGCGTTGAACTCGCCGCTGAAGACGTTGAAGCGCAAGGCCTGGGCTTGCTGCAGAGCCTCGGCGCCGATCAGGCGTTCGGCTTGCAGGCGGCGTTCATTGCCGGTGTCGCTGATGCGGGCGATCTGAGTCATGTGAATCTCCGTACGGGCCTTTAACCCGTCGTGGGTTGCAGCCGATCGACTTTCTTTATGCAGCCGTGTTGTGCAAAGTCAGGCTATGTAGCCCCGGTGTCATCGCCATGAACGTTCGGTGATGCTTATATGACAGCCCACAAGGAGCCTCCTATGCCCTGGCCAGATCTGCTGCACAGCCGTGAACGATTGCCCGCCGTTGCTGACCTGGCCGAGGGTTTTGCGACGTTGTTGCAGCAACTGGGCAACGTCACGCCGTTCGAGTTGGCGGTCGCGGGCGGGCGGCGGATGGCGACGCCGGGGCTGGCGTTTCTGGTCGGTTATCAAGCGGCATTGCGTATGCTGTGGCCGAGCGCGCCGCTGAGCCTCGGAGCTTTGTGTGCGACCGAACAGCGCAGTTTGCGCCCGGCGGATATGCAGACGCGGCTGAGCGATTTGCGCCTGAGTGGACGCAAGGATTTCGTCACCGCTGGCGATGCGGCGGACTGGCTGTTGATCGCTGCGCGCAGCGAAGAACCCGGCGAAACGCCGCGCCTGAGTCTGGCGGTTGTGTACCCCGGCGAGCCCGGCGTGACCGTGGAAAAACTGCCGGCGCTGCCGTTGATGCCGGACATCAGTCATGGTCGGTTGCTGCTGGATGGCGCGTTGTGCGAGTTGCTGGCGGGGGATGGTTGGGATGCTTACGTCAAACCGTTCCGCACGCTGGAAGATGTCTATGTGTTGAGCGCGATGACCGCGTGGTTGTATGGCGTCGGCCAGGACAGTGACTGGCCGCAGGCGCTGCAACTTCGGTTGCTGGCGTTGTTGGCCGGGTGCGCCGAGGCGAGTCGGCAACCGCCGAACAATCCGGCCGGGCATGTGTTGCTCGGTGGGTTGTTTGCGCAGTTTGAGGCGCTGGAGGGGGAGGTGAGTCAGGCGTTGGCTGACGGACCGACAGAATGGGCGCAGATGTGGCAGCGCGATCAGGGGGTGATGCAGTTGGCGGCGGGGGCTCGGGCCAAGCGGTTGGCCAAGGCTTTGGCGGCGGGCTGAAGGGCCTCATCGCGAGCAGGCTCACTCCTACTGTTGATCGAGTTTCGTCAGTTGAAATGCGATCCCCTGTAGGAGTGAGCCTGCTCGCGATAGCAATCCCAAGAACACCACACATCTGTCATAAACCCCGACTAGTCTCATCAGGTTCATTCCCAGAGCCCTCCCCATGTGCAAAGGCCTGCCGCTGTTTCTGCTGCTGATCACCTTCACCGTTCAGGCCGAACAATGGCCCGCTGAACAATGGTCAACCGGCCCGAAAATCACCGGTCCGGCCGTCGAGGCTCTGGAGAATTACGCCTTCCCATCCCGCGACGACGCCACTCGCCAAGGCATCCGCACCGATGTCCTGCTGATCATCCGCGACGGCCAGATCCTCTACGAACGCTACGCCGGCCCGACCACGGCACAAACCCCGCACCTGACCTGGTCAATCAGCAAAAGCCTGATGGCCACGGTCCTTGGTGTGGCGTATGGCGAAGGCCTGTTCAAACTCGAAGACCCCGCCGCGAAGTTCTATCCGCCACTCGCTAAACACCCGCAGATAAAAATCGCCGACCTGTTGCACTGGGCCTCCGGCATCGACTGGCAGGAAGACTACGAATACGCCCCGCTGAAATCCTCGGTGGTGGCGATGCTCTATACCCGTGGTCATCGTGACATGGCTGCATTCACCGGCGACCACGACATCTATGCCAAACCGGGTGAGGCTTTCCGTTACTCCAGTGGCGACAGCAACCTGCTCGCGGCGGTGTTGAAGAACATCGTCGGCCCGCAGCACTATCCAGACTATCCGTGGACGGCGCTGTTCGAACCGTTGGGCATTCGTCATGCCGTGTGGGAAACCGATGCCGCTGGCACCTTTGTCGCGTCGTCTTACGCTTATCTGACAGCCCGGGATCTGGCGCGTGTCGGTTTGCTGATGGCCCGCGATGGGCGATGGAGTGATCGCCAATTGCTGCCCAAGGACTGGGTCGCGTTCAACTTGAAACCCTTCAGTGGCTATAAGGCCCATCAGGACGAAACCGTGCCCGGCGGCCAATGGTGGCTCAATCGTCCGGCCGATGGCGCCGCGTCACCGTGGCCCGACGCACCGCCGGACACCTTCGCCGCGCTTGGTCATTGGGGCCAGGCGCTGTACGTAATCCCCAGCGCCAACCTGGTAATCGTGCGCTACGCCGATGATCGCGACGGCAGCTACCGCCATAACGAACTGCTCAAACGCGTGCTGAAGGCGGTGCGGCCATGAAGCGCTTCTTGCTGTTAGTGCTGGTCCTGCTGCTCGGCTGGATCGTCTACGAACGAGAAAACCTGTGGGCCTTCCCGGACATCATCAGTGCCTACACGGCGAAGGAATATTGTTCCTGCCGGTACGTGATGAACAACGACGCCGAGTATTGCCGTGGCTACGTGAAACAATGGCTGCCGACCAGCGCCTTCACCGATGACAGCGTCAGTAAAACCATCACCGTCAGCGGCATGGGCCGCAGCAATCGCGCCCAGTGGCAAAGCGAACGTCAGGGCTGCCGCCTCAGCCTTTGATGTACGCGGTTCCCCTGTAGGAGTGAGCCTGCTCGCGATGGCGGTATCAGTTCCAACATGTTCTTCGAATCTAAGTGCGCTATCGCGAGCAGGCTCACTCCTACAGAGTTAGATCTTCAGTTTGCAATAACGGCGTGGGCGGTTAAGGTTCGTGCAGGTTTATCGGCCCCACGAGTGTTCAATGTTCAACCGCCCCCTCTGTGCAACCCTGTCGAGCCTGTTGCTCGCCGCCGTCGCGCTACCGGCGCAGGCCAATTGGTATCTGGACGGCGAGTCGTCGCGGCTGTCGTTCGTCAGCACGAAAAACGCCAATGTCTCCGAAGTGCAGCGCTTTCTGGTGCTGCACGGTAAGGTCGATCCCAATGGTCGCGCCGAAGTCGAAGTCGAGCTGGACTCGATCAACAGCGGCATCCCGCTGCGCGATGAGCGCATGCGCAAGGAGCTGTTCCAGATCGAGCAATTCCCCGAAGCGACCATCACCACCCAGATTGACCTGCGCCCGATCAACGATCTGGCCCCCGGTGCGCAGCTGGAATTACGTCTGCCGCTGACCGTCAACCTGCACGGCAAACAACACGAATATCCCGCCGAACTGCTGGCGACGCGTCTCGATGATCGTCGTTTTCAGGTGGTCACCCTGGAACCGCTGGTGATCAACGCTGAAGATTTCGATCTCGTGCCGGGGCTGGAAAGCCTGCGCAAACTCGCCGACCTGTCGGCGATCAGTCTGTCGGTGCCGGTGGGTGCGGTGCTGATCTTCACGGCGCGCTGACATGCGCGGCGCGGTGTTCCCGTGGCGAGACGGCAACCGCTTCGAGCTGTTGATCGACGGCCCGCAATTCTTTCCGCGCATGCTCGAGCAGATTGCCGGCGCTCAAGAGCAGATCGAACTCGAACTGTATCTGGTCGAGGCCGGCGCCTGTGCCGAAACCATCGTGCAGGCGCTGGTGCAGGCGGCCGAACGTGGTGTGCGTGTGCGGTGCCTGTTCGATGATTACGGCAGCCTGGCGTTTACGCTCAATCTGCGTCAGCGCCTGACACACGCTGGAGTCGAACTACGTTTCTACAATCGCCTGAGCTGGCGGCGCTGGGTCGGCAACTTCTATCGGGATCACCGTAAATTGCTGCTGGTCGATCAGCGTCTGGCCGTGGTCGGCGGCACCGGAGTCACTGACGAGTTCTGGACGCCGGGGCACGACACCAGCGAATGGCACGAAGTGATGCTCGAGATCAGCGGCCCGTTGGTGATCGACTGGCAATTGCTGTTCGATCGCCAGTGGATCGCCAACCGCTATCGCCGCGCCTGGCGTCCGGCCGCGCATTTTGGCTTGCCGCGATTACCGCGCGTACCGGACAAGGGCGAAGGCATGGGCCGTGTGGCGTATGCCGATGCCCGCCAGCATCGTGACATTCTGCAGTCGCTGTTCCGCGCTTTGAACAGTGGGCAAAAACGCATCTGGATGGCCACACCGTACTTCCTGCCAACGTGGAAAATCCGCCGCTCCTTGCGCAAGGCTGCTGCACGCGGAGTCGACGTGCGGCTGCTGCTGACCGGGCCGCGCACCGATCACCCGTCAGTGCGCTACGCCGGGCATCGTTATTACCCGCGACTGCTCAAGGCCGGGGTGCAGATCTTCGAATACCAGCCGTGTTTTCTGCATTTGAAAATGGTGCTGGTGGACGATTGGGTGAGCATCGGTTCGTGCAACTTCGATCACTGGAACCTGCGCTTCAATCTGGAGGCGAATCTGGAGGCGCTGGATCCGTCGTTGACGGCAGCGGTGCAGGCGAGTTTTGTGAAGGACTTCGGGCTGAGTCAGCAGGTGAGTCTGGAGGAGTGGCAGCGCCGGCCGTTGTGGCGGCGGGTGAAGCAGCGGGTGTGGGGGTGGGTGGATCGGGTGGTGGTCAATATCCTCGATAGACGCGGATAAATTAACGCTGCAAAACCAATGTAGGAGTGAGCCTGCTCGCGATAGCGGTGTGTCAGTCAGCATTGAATTAGCTGAATGACCGCT
>NZ_JBSVXS010000196.1:0-6443 GCF_054070155.1 Pseudomonas sp. SDT291_1_S447 | reverse complement strand
GGTGTTTCCGCCGGCGCAACAGGGGGAGTTAAGGAGTTTGTTGGGGAATATTCGGGTGGGCGTGAGTGGGGTGTCGGCGGGGAGTTTGGTGAGGACGGAAGGGATGGGGTTGGTGGTGGTTTTGGTGCAGGTGGTGAATTTGGTGGGGGCCGTGCGAGAAGCTTTTAGCCAGACACGGGATCGACGTAAGTTGACGGAGTTGGTCGCACCAGTTGTGGTCACGAGCGCTGCAGGATTCACTGCTGCGCAAAGCCTCGCAGATACTGCTATGAAAGCTCGTAGCACCGCACTGGCCGTAGGGCTTCATAGCCATGCTATTCAAAACGTTTATGTACAAATGGGGAAAATGCATGTGGGATTGGGCCTCTTCACATATTTCTCAGGCTTGCTTTCTTCAATGAGCAGTCTTCTCACCCATCAAAAAAACTGGGAACAGGCGACACGAAGCGGAAATCGTCCGGCACAAGGAGCTGCTGCCCTAGCCGAATTAGGGACTAGTGGAATGCTGACGGTAAATGCATATGGGGTCGGTAATACTGCCCATGCGACAGTAAAGGTATTAACCGCATCCAAAGCGATGCGAACGGTCGCTTGGGCAGCAGCAGGCACACGATTGTCAACTGTATTCTTTCGCTTCAATCTGGCCGGAGCGCTTTTTACTGTGCTTGAATTGAGTGGCTCATGGCTTTACAACCGCTATAACATCAGTGCTCATGATAAATGGCTGAAGCTCACGCCTTGGAGTCGGGATGCCGATATGCGTGGTGACCATACACTGGAGGACTACCAAAGTTATCTGGCCTTTTTGATTCACGCGCCTTACGCCCAACTTGGGCCAAATCCATACGATTCTTGGCTGAAAAGCCTGCTGTTTAAAGCCAAGCCCAGCGACATACATCTTGTACTACCAAGATTGACGCTGAATGATCTGTTACCTCCCTTCGGCGGTAACCCGACGCATCGTTTAGGTATCGGCGCGCACCGCATTTCTATTCCGTTGCACAGCCGAGGAACTCCGCGAGAACAGCGGGATAATATTGGCGACGAAATTGTCAGTAGCCTGCGCATAGTCAAGTCCACTACTGAGGGGCTGGTGCTCTGTCTTCAATACCCGGTAACCCCTGATTCTGAATTCATTCCGGCAAAGGAAACGCTGGAACTGGCGGTTTGCATCCAGGCATTGAATGAAAAAGGTGAATGGGCATCGCGCACTCGTGTCATTCATTTGAATCCTCGCGGAGACGGACATTTTGCGGTAGTTGATCCGCAACTGGTAAAGGACAAACCTCCAGTTTTGCTGGTCGAAACTCAGTTTCTTGAGCGAGCGGATCATGCCGAATGAACGTGATATCTCAACAGGAAGGCCGCTGCTTGAACAGCAAGCAAAAGCCGGAGAAGTGGAACCGTTTCCAAGTGGAAGTATCACTTATCTTGCGCCACTTCCATTGCCAACACTGATTCCACCTTACGGCCCTCATATTGGTGATTTAAATGACCGATATCTGGATTTCGGCTTTGGATCACCGCAGGTTTTCGCATGGCAAGTCATATTGGGAGGGCCGTTAAGTGGTGCCGTTATGACCGCGTTTCTTTTTCCCGCGATTATCGGCTGCATTGGATTAATGTTTGGATATGACTTCACCTATACATGGGAACTTGTTGTTGATTTTTTCTATGTCATCTATCCATATGGTAATTTCGCAGCTTTTCTGAGTCTGACCATCGGCCTTGCCGTCTGGCACCACAACCACGAAAAACGCGCCCATATCATCCCAACCCGCTTCAACCGCCAACGCCGCGAAGTCTGCTTCATGCCCAAAGACACCACCGAACCCGTCTTTGTCCCCTGGGAATCACTCAGCGCCTGGATCATCGAAGCCCAAGGCGCCACCCAATACGGTATCCATCGCCAATACGGCATGGGCATCGGTTTCTACCAAGGCGAAACCCTTACCAGCCTCGAATTCCAATGCGCCGGCCTGCCGCTCGCGATCAGCCACTGGGAGGCCATTCGCGGGTACATGGAATACGAGGTCAACGACCTCAAATCCATCCAGGACCTGCAAGACCTCCAAGGCCCGGACGATCCCCCCCACGAAGGCCTGCACACCTTCCGCAACGCCCGCGTGCGCATGCACCAGCAGATCCGCGAAGGCACACGAACAAGGCTGTCGGGCTTCTTCTGGTACCTCTACCACGTCATGACCCTGTGGACGATTCCCAATCACCTCGTCGAATGGGAAGTGCGCCGCCTCGAAAGAATCGGCAAACAGGCACTGCCCGACGTCATGCGCCAGTGGTCAGAACCGCTGCCGGAAGATCAGTGGGCCAAACCGAGCGAGGAATTGCTACGGCTGAGCGAACAGGTACGGCAAATGCAAAAACGCCAACCGCATCGGCCGATCACCGAGATTTTTGCTGAGGTACAACGCACGGCTTCAAACGGTAAGCGGCGTGCATGAGCTGTTTTTCAAATGTCACTCACCAAGCCTTCAGACGTGGGCAACTCCATCAAGCGCTCAGCACCGAATACGCCTGCCTCAAGGACCTGTGCCGCAGCGACGAAGCAAGCGAGAAAATGCTCGGTTATCTGGAGCAGCGGCCGGAATTGACCCGGACAGTCTTCTACACCTTGCCGCTGCGCCTGCAATCGGAGCAGAGCGGGCAATACTCGACGCTGTTCAACGCTCTCATGGCCACGTTCAACAACCTGCCGGACTGGCTGGCGAAACTGAAGAAGATCGAACAACCGCAACTGCCGGCCCTCGACGAACTGCCCGAACACACCCGCATCGTCGCGGCCGCCGTGCAGGACACCTACAGCCCGGCGCTGAATCTCGGTCTGAACCGCGTACTGGAGGGTTTCGACCTCTCAGGAGAAAAAGTCCCCGAGCTGGATGAACTGTTCCAGCGACTGCCCAAAGCTTTGCGCCTGCGCCTCTTCGACGCGGCAAAAACCAGCGGCGTGACCTTCACCGTCGCCAGCCCCGCCGAACAGAGCGCGCTGCAAACCGCAATCAAGGATGTACTGCGCGAGCGCGAATACCTGAAAACCCTCAACCGCGAACGCAACCAACTCACCCACAACAAAAACCGCCAAGGCCATAAAACTGCGCGGGCGGTGGAATTGCAGGAAGAAATCGTGCGGGTGCGGGCGCAATTGACGCTCTTCGAAGGACGGTTGGCAGCGGCGTTGAGCCCGATCGAAGAACTGCCGGATCGCTCGGCGCGGCTGTACGGCGCAACGCCTGCAAGAGCAGGGGTGACAGTGGTGTTTCCGCCGGCGCAGCAGGGAGAGTTGAGGAGTTTGTTGGGGAATATTCGGTTGGGGGTGAGCGGGGTGTCGCCGGGGAGCTTGGTGAAGACGGAGGGGATGGGATTGGTGGTGCTTTTGGTGCAGGTGGTGAATTTGGTGGAGGCGTACCGGGAGTTGATGAAGCAGACCCGAGACAAGAAGAAGCGGGCGGACTTTTTTGCTGCTTTGGCTGCGACAGGAGCGGCCGGGTTTACAGCGGCGCAGGGGCTTGCGGATACGGCGTTGAAAGCTCGTGGAACAGCGCTTGTGGCAAGTTTGCAGCTTGAGGCCTTGCAACATGTTCAGGTTCAAATGGGGAAATTGCATGTGGGACTGGGTTTCTTTACTTATATCTTCGGCTTCAGAGCTTCTGCTACCAACTTCGGCAATCAACATCGAAACTGGCAAGAGGCGATTCGCAGCGGGAGTCAATCTGAGCGGAGCATGGCTGCATTGGCGACGTTGGGCGCCGGAGGAATGGTGATAACTAACGCTTACGGAGTGGGTAACACTGTTCACGCTTCTTTCAAGGTATTGGGTGCGCCGAATAACTCAGCACGAACAGCCGCTTGGGCTGCCGCTGGCACACGTCTTTCCAGCGTGTTCTTTCGCTTCAATCTGGCTGGTGCATTGTTCACTGTGCTGGAGTTCGTGGGTACTTGGCTGTTCAATCGATACAACCTGTCTGCCCACGACAAATGGCTGAAAATTACGCCTTGGAGCCGTGACCCGGAAGTGCGCGGTGACCACTCACTAGATGACTATCAGAGTTATCTAGCCTTTTTGATGCACGCACCTTACGCACAACTGGGGCCAAATCCGGATGACGCCTGGTTAAAAAGTCTGCTGTTCGGCGCCAAGCCCAGCGATATTCATTTGGTGCTGCCAAGGTTGATGCTGAATGATTTCCTGCCTCCTCTAAACAGTAAGCCAACTCATCGGTTGGGCATCGGTGCCCACCGAATTTTGATGCCATTGCATGCTCGAGGAGCACCGCGAGAACGCAAGGAAGTAATTAGCGACGAGGTACTGCGCAGCTTGCATATTGTGAAGTCATCGCCAGAGGGATTGATACTCTGTCTTCAATACCCTGTTACTCCCAACTCTGAATACGCGCCTGCAAAGGAAACGCTAGAACTGGCAATCTGTGTTCAATCCCTGAATGGCAAAGGCGAGTGGGCGTCGCGAACTCGTGTAATCCATCTGGATCCGAGGGGTGATGGTCATTTTTCAGTGGTTGCTCCTTCATTGGTAAAAGAAAATCCTCCGATGTTGCTTGTCGAAACCCAATATCTCGAGTGGGCTGACCATGCTGAATAATTACGACAAGCCCTTTGGTACTTCGCAGATAGAGAGCCCTAGAAAAGCAGGAGATGTAGAGTCATTTTCAGGCGGAAAAACTACATACCTCGCACCGTTGCCACTACCTACGCCGATTTCGCCTTATGGGCCGCACATTGCAGGGTTAAATGAAACGTACATGGACTTTGGTCTCGGATCACCGCAAGTATTTTCCTGGCAGCTAATTCTGGGTGGATCATTCACCGGCGCTTTCATGGTCATAGTTTTATTCCCTTTATTTACTGGGTTGTTGGGGATTATTTTTGGCTACGGGCATGAGGCAATCTGGGAGTCAGTAATTGGTATGTTCGAAGAGGGCTATGAGAACGAGTTAATTGCCGGCCCTTTCATTTTGCTCATCTGCCTCGCCGTCTGGCACCACAATCACAAAAAACGCGCCCATATCATCCCAACCCGCTTCAACCGCCAACGCCGCGAAGTCTGCTTCATGCCCGAAGGATCCACCGAACCCGTCTTCGTCCCCTGGGAATCCCTCTCCGCCTGGATTATCGAAGCCCAAGGCGCGACCCAATACGGCATCCACCGCCAATACGGCATGGGCATCGGTTTCTACCACGGCGAAACCCTCACCAGCCTCGAATTCCAATGCGCCGGCCTGCCGCTCGCGATCAGCCACTGGGAAGCGATACGCGGCTACATGGAATACGAAGTCAACGACCTCAGATCGATTCAGGACCTGCAAGACCTGCAAGACCTGCAAGGCCCCGACGACCCACCCCACGAAGGCCTGCACACCTTTCGCAACGCCCACGCGCGCATGCACCAGCAGATCCGCGAAGGCACACGAACAAGGCTGTCGGGCTTCTTCTGGTACCTCTACCACGTCATGACCCTGTGGACGATTCCCAATCACCTCGTCGAATGGGAAGTGCGCCGCCTCGAAAGAATCGGCAAACAGGCACTGCCCGACGTCATGCGCCAGTGGTCAGAACCGCTGCCGGAAGATCAGTGGGCCAAACCGAGCGAGGAATTGCTACGGCTGAGCGAACAGGTACGGCAAATGCAAAAACGCCAACCGCATCGGCCGATCACCGAGATTTTTGCTGAGGTACAACGCACGGCTTCAAACGGTAAGCGGCGTGCATGAGCTGTTTTTCAAATGTCACTCACCAAGCCTTCAGACGTGGGCAACTCCATCAAGCGCTCAGCACCGAATACGCCTGCCTAAAGGATCTCTGTTGCTACGACGAGGCGAGTGAGTGGATGCCACGAATCTGTGTCATACATCTACACCCAAGGGATGAAGGGAATTTCGATGTTGTCGCGCCTCAATTGGTCAAGGGGAACCCGCCCGTGCTACTGGATGAAACTCATTTTTTAGATCAGGCCGACCATGCGGAGTAAGCACACCGAGTTATATATGCCGCTGCTTGAACAGCCAAGAAAAGCAGGGGACATCGAGCCATTTCCGAGCGGAAAGATCACCTATCTCGCTCCGCTCCCCTTACCAACTCCAATGCCGGCTTATGGACCACATATTGGGGAGCTGAATGACGTGTTCATGGACTTCGGATTGGGATCTCCGCAGGTTTTTATGTGGCAAATGACGTTGGGGGGACCATTCAGCGTTGCGTTCTCGGCGGCGTTCCTTTTCCCGCTAATAGGCGGCTTCATGTTCTTTTTGTTCGGGATGGGTTGGGACGACGTTTCTCATGCCATAGAAGGGCTTTTCAATGAAGGCAAAGGGGTTTCATTCTTTGTGGGATGTTTAATGCTCCTTATCGGCCTCGGCGTCTGGCACCACAACCACAAAAAACGCGCCTCAATCATCCCAACCCGCTTCAAC
>NZ_JBSVXS010000195.1:0-6660 GCF_054070155.1 Pseudomonas sp. SDT291_1_S447 | reverse complement strand
CACAGTTTGATCGCGTTCCCCCTGTGGGAGCGAGCCTGCTCGCGAAAGGGCCGGCACTGCCCCACATAATCTTGCATTAAGTCCGCGATTCCTGCGGCACCTCGCTTGCCACCACAGCCCCCTCCTGCTGCCGCTTCGGCAACAAAACCTGCTGTGGATAAGTCTGCGCGAAATGCACGGTCGCGGTGTTATCCACAAGCTTCTTCAACCGCTGGTTGAACGCCCGACTCACCGCATACTGCCCCCCCGACACCGTGCGGAACTGCGCCGTCAGCACCACGCCATTCAAATCCATCTTGTCGACGCCAAACACGTCCAGCGGCCCTTGCAGGTTGTACTTGAGGAACGGGTCTTCGCGGATCGAATCACCGGTCTCGCGGATCAGTTCGATGGCTTTATCCACGTCCGTGTCGTAGGTGAACTGCACCGAGAAAAACGCAAAGGCAAACTGCCGCGATTGATTGGTCACTGCCTTGATCTGGCCGAACGGCACCGAGTGCACAAACCCTTTGCCGTCACGCAGACGCAGAGTGCGAATGGTCAACCCTTCGACGGTGCCGGCATGGCCCGAATCGAGCACCACCCAATCGCCAATCGACAGGGTGTCTTCAATGATGATGAACAGCCCGGTGATCACGTCCTGCACCAGTTGCTGCGAACCGAAACCGATGGCCAGACCGACCACGCCGGCACCGGCCAGCAGTGGCGCAACGTTGATCCCCAGATTGGCCATGGTGGTGATCGCGCAGATCACCACGAGGATGATTTTGATCGCGTTGCGCAGCAGCGGCAGGATGGTTTTCACCCGCGTACTCGGCTGCCGCGCTGCGCGTTTGCTGAGCGGCGGTTTCAGCGCTTCCTGGATCGCTGTGTCGAGCACCACCCACAACAACCACGTGACCAGGAAGATCAGGCCGATGCTGCTCAGCGCGTTGCTGATGGCTCTTCCGACCGTGCTGCTCTGGGCAAAATCGAGCAGCGACACGCCCCAGATCCGCCCGAGGATATCGATAAAGGCGATAGCGATGACGATCCGCAGCAAGGCATGCAAAAGGCTGAGGAAACGTTCCTTGTAGGCGCTGCTGCGCTGGATCGCTTCGGCCTTTCGTGACTTGAACAAGTGCTGCAGGATCGTGCTGAGGAATACCGTGCCGATTAACAAAACCGTGGTGAACAGCGCGCAGCGCAGGGCTTTCTGATTGTCCTCGCCGATGCCGATCAGATTGACCGCCGAGACCAGCACCATCAGCACGATCGGCCAGTACCACAGCCCGGAAAAGATCCGCAGCGACTCCTGCAACGAAGGTTGTTTCAGCCGCTGGCTCAGCGAACGATTGCGGATCAGGTGTGCCACCGGGCGACGCAGGCGAATCACCAGCAAACCGAAAATGATCGAGGCGACCAACCCGGTAAACACCGCGATGCTGCTGGTGATATTGCCACCCAATTGACGGGCGATCTGCGGGCTGGTCAGCGCATCGCTGAGGGCCGCGAGGAAGCCGATCAGGAACAGCGGTCGCGGGCAATAATCACGAATGATCCGCGCCGCCGAACGTTTATGGCCGACGTTGAACATCACCACCACGCACAACAACATCGAGGTGGAAAAGATGCCGCTGCTGGTGGCGTAGGCCAGACACAGCGCCAGCGCGCGTCCCACCGAGGCTTGCAGAAAATGGCTGACGTACAGGGTCAGCGGCAGGCAGATCAGCGCCGGCACGGTGTACGGCAGCAAGTAACCGAGCAGATCCTGACTGCGCTGACGGGTGCGCAACCAGCGGCCCTCGCGCAGGCGCTTGGCCAACAGACTGCCCAGTACGGTCAATAACGCGAAACTGCCGAGCCAGACGCCCGACAGCGTGAGGAAATCCCCGGCGACGCTCCAGCCCGAGCGGTTCGACGGTTGATTGACCAGTTTGTCGACTTCATCGGCGGCGCGATCGGCGCGCAGGCGCCAGGCGTCGACCAGGTGTTCGTTGAGATCGAGCTTGTCTTGTACATCATCGATGCTCGAACTGATCGCACCGAGCAGACCGCCCTGCACGATCGGTTCAGGTTTGGCCGCCTCTTCGGCGGTGGCCGGGACACCCGGCAATGCGGCGGCGTCAATTTCACTGGCGCCGAGAAACAGCAGCGCTCCCAGCAGAATGGCGATCCTGAACTTGACCAAAACTCCGATCTCCCTTGGCTGAACCTGTAAGGAACTGATCAAATTTTATGCGGCAAGTTCAAGAGCCCCCTCACCCTAGCCCTCTCCCAGAGGGAGAGGGAACTGACCGAGTTGCCTGCGAGAAGTACATCGACCTGAGTGTCCGGAGTCGAACTCAAACCCTGAAAACCCTGAAGATCAGCTCCCTCTCCCAGCGTGAGAGGGAGCTGATCGAGTTGCCTGATCTGTCTGCACCGATCTGAAAGTCCTGAGGCGAACTCAAATCCTGAGAACCCTGAAGATCGGCTCCCTTCCCCCTCGCCCCCTCTGGGGGAGAGGGTTGGGGTGAGGGGGAACGCTTTTGATCTTCGCCTTGGACGTGACCGTCCGTAACGCCATCGAAACTTTCCCGAACCGCCCGCAGTCATCAAAAGATAACGGCAACACGAGGACTTTCGACGGGAGGGCGGCATGGCAACGATTCACATCGGTATTTCCGGCTGGCGCTACGCACCGTGGCGCGGGGACTTCTACCCCAAGGGACTGGCGCAGAAACGCGAATTGCAGTTCGCTTCGCGGGCGGTCAACAGCATCGAAATCAATGGATCGTTCTACGCCCTGCAACGGCCGGAACGTTACGCGCAGTGGTACGCCGAAACACCCGACGACTTCGTCTTCAGCGTCAAGGCGCCACGCTTCATCACCCACATTCGCCGCTTGCGCGAGATCGAAAAGCCTCTGGCCAATTTCTTCGCCTCCGGGGTGCTGGAACTCAAGGAAAAGCTCGGGCCGATCCTTTGGCAATTCCCGCCAAACTTCAAATTCGAGCCTGAGCGCTTTGAACATTTCCTCGCATTATTGCCCCACGACACCGAAGCCGCCGCCACCCTCGCCCATCAACACGATTCGCACCTGCACGGCCACGCCAGCATCAAAGCCTGGCGCAAAAAACCACTGCGCCATGCCGTGGAAATCCGCAACGAGAGCTTCATCGACCCCGAGTTCGTGCGCTTGTTGAAACGCCACAACACCGCACTGGTGATCGCCGACACCGCCGACAAATGGCCGTACCGCGAAGACCTCACCAGCGACTTTGTCTACCTGCGCCTGCACGGCGCCGAAGAGCTCTACGTCAGCGGTTACACCGCGCCAGCCCTCAAGCATTGGGCCGAACGCATCGACGCCTGGCACCACGGCGAGCAACCCAAAGACGCGCACCTGATCGCACCACGCTTGAAGCCACGCGCACGCAAATCCCGCGAAGTGTTCTGCTATTTCGACAACGACATCAAAGTCCGCGCGCCGTACGACGCCCGCGATCTGCTGCATCGTTTCGAGCTGGATAAAGACCTCGCCACCACCCCCGGCGAACCCGCTGGCGAAGGAGTGTTGGCATGAGTATTCCAGAACCGGTTGGCTTCACCGATGAGGGCTCGGTCGTTGCGCCGTCCGTGCGAACGTTCACCGTACTGACGGTCAATACCCATAAGGGTTTCACCGCCCTCAACCGACGCTTCATCCTCCCGGAACTGCGCGAAGCGGTGCGCAGCGTGGCCGCCGACGTGGTGTTTCTGCAGGAAGTCCACGGCACCCACGAGCACCATCCCAAGCGCTACAGCAATTGGCCGACGATGCCGCAGTACGAATTTCTCGCCGACAGCCTCTGGCCGCAGTTCGCCTATGGGCGCAATGCGGTGTACCCGGAGGGCGACCACGGCAATGCGTTGCTGTCGAAATTCCAGATCATCCGTCACGACAACCTCGACGTGTCGATCAACGGCCATGAGAACCGCGGCCTGCTGCATTGCGTGCTGCGCCTGCCGGGTGACGGCACCGAAGTGCATGCGATCTGCGTGCATCTGGGCCTGCGCGAAAGTCATCGCAATGCCCAGCTGGATTTACTCATGCAACGCTTGGCGGAGTTGCCCGACGACGCACCAGTGATCGTCGCGGGCGATTTCAATGACTGGCGCCAGCGCGCCGATGCGCAGCTCAAACCCTGCGGCCTGCGCGAAGTGTTCGCAGAGCACCAGGGCAAACCGGCGCGCAGTTTTCCCGCGCGCCTGCCAACACTGCGCCTTGATCGTATTTACGTGCGCAACCTCAAGGCCAGCCAGCCGAAAGTTCTGGCGAACCGGCCTTGGTCGCACCTTTCCGACCACGTTCCTTTATCGGTAGAGATCGAACTATGAGCAGCGCGCCGCTGGAGAAATCCGCCGTGGAACCGGTCGCCATCAACCCGCCGATACGCGAGCCGGGCCATGTTGATGTCGAGTACCGCTGGCAGGGCAACAATCGCGTCGAGTTGCTGGAGAACGGTGAGGAGTATTTCCCGCGAGTGTTTGAAGCGATGCGCGCGGCGAAGAGTGAAATCCTCCTCGAGACCTTTATCGTTTTCGAAGACAAGGTCGGTGCCGAGTTGCAGGAGATTCTGATCGACGCTGCCCGCCGTGGCGTGCGCACCACGGTCAGCCTCGACGGCTTTGGTTGCGGCGAGTTGAGCACCGGTTATCTCACCGCGCTGAGCGAAGCCGGCGTGCATCTGCAAATCTTCGATCCGGCACCGAAACGCCTGGGCATTCGCACCAACTGGTTCCGCCGTTTGCATCGCAAGATCGTGGTGGTCGATGGCCTGATCGCGTTTATTGGTGGGATCAACTTTTCCGGCGATCACCTCGCTGATTTCGGCCCTGAAGCCAAGCAGGATTATTCGGTGGAAATTCAGGGCCCGGCGGTCGCCGACATCCATCATTTCGCCCTGCTGCAAAGTGGTCGGCCGGGCCGTGCGCGGTTCTGGTGGCAACGTCGGCGTCAACGTCGCGCGGAGATGGCTTTCGATGACCACGACGGTCAGGTGCGCCTGGTGTTCCGCGATAACGACCAGCACCACTCCGATATTGAAGATGTGTATTTGCAGGTACTGCGTCGCGCCAAACGCCGGGTGGTGATCGCCAACGCTTACTTTTTCCCCGGTTACCGTTTGCTGCGTGAGATCCGTAACGCGGCGCGGCGCGGAGTCGAGGTGCGCCTGATTCTGCAGGGGCAACCGGACATGCTGGTGGCCAAACTCGCGGCACGCATGACCTACGATTACCTGCTCAAGGCCGGCGTACAGATTCATGAATATTGCCAGCGCCCGCTTCACGGCAAAGTGGCGCTGGTCGACGAAGAATGGAGCACGGTCGGCTCAAGTAATCTCGACCCGCTGAGCCTGTCGCTGAACCTGGAAGCCAACGTGCTGATCCGCGACCGCGCGTTCAATCAGCATCTGTTCGAACGCCTCGAAGACCTCAGCCAAAACCACTGCAAAGCCATGGATGCCAGCAAGTCCCCGCGTGGGCGCATCTGGCACATGACCGTGGGGTTTCTGGTGTTCCACTTTCTGCGGCATTTCCCGGCGATGGCCGGATGGTTGCCAGCGCATAAACCCCGGCTCAAGCCGTTTCGAGGGAACACGCCATGAGCCATTCCGAAGTGCATCCGAGCGGTCATGCGGCGCCAGCCACTCATTCGAAATGGAGTCGCTGGAAGCGCCCGTTGACCCTGCTGTTTTTCCTCGCGCTGATCGTGTTGCTGACGCTATTCGCCACGCGTATCGAATGGGCCGAAGTGCTGCAAACCCTCGCCGACTTCAAGGTCCGCACGCTGATCATCGCCGCCAGCCTGACGCTGCTGAGTTTTTTGGTGTATGCCAGTTTTGATCTGATCGGCCGCACTTACATTCGTCAGGACCTGACCTGGAAACAGATTCTGCCGGTGGGGATCATCAGCTATGCGTTCAACTTGAATCTGAGCGCGTGGGTGGGTGGCATCGCCATGCGCTATCGGCTGTATTCGCGCCTTGGGGTGAGCAAAAGCAACATCGCCAAGATCCTCGGTTTGAGCCTGGCGACCAACTGGTTCGGCTACATGACCATTGCCGGCGCGGTGTTCAGCAGCGGATTGGTGACAATGCCGCCGGGCTGGAAAATCAGCAGCAGTGCGCTGCAAGGCATCGGCGTGCTGTTGCTGCTGATCAGCGCCGGCTATCTCGTCGCGTGCCAGTTTTCCAAGCGCCGTGAGTGGTCGATTCGTGGAGTGGAAATCAATCTACCGTCGTTGCGCATGGCGGTCCTGCAACTGCTGCTGGGCGCGTTGAACTGGTCGCTGATGGCAGCGGTGATTTTCACTTTGCTGCCGAGCAAGCTCGATTATCCGTTGGTGCTGGGCGTGCTGTTGATCAGTGCGATTGCCGGGGTCATCACGCATATTCCGGCGGGGCTTGGGGTGTTGGAAGCGGTGTTTGTCGCGCTGCTGCAACACGAGGCTTCGCGTGGCAGTCTGGTGGCGGGATTACTGGCGTATCGGGCGATTTATTTTCTGCTGCCGTTGTTGATTACGGTGGTGATGTATCTGGTGGTTGAGGCCAAGGCGAAGGCACTGCGAATAGAGAAAAAACCCAGACATTAGAATCAAGATCAAAAGATCGCAGCCTTCGGCAGCTCCTACAGGGAGAATACATTTCAAATGTA
>NZ_JBSVXS010000194.1:0-6674 GCF_054070155.1 Pseudomonas sp. SDT291_1_S447 | reverse complement strand
GAGGGCGAGAGGCTGATCAGGCGTCGACATGGCATCGGCTCCGTGCGGGAAGGGGGACGGAGTGATTGAACGGCTAAACGGCCAATTGCGCACCTGTCAGATCTGACAGGTCAAGGCTGTTTTCCGACGATCGGTAGCCTCGTTCGCCCGCTCAGGATTTGCGCAGCGTTTTCTGGCGCGCGATATAGACCGTCACCAGCACCGCACTGGTCAGCATGAAGCCCCGCGCCCACGGTAGCGGCACCAGGTAGCACGAGAACAGAATGCTGGCCCACATTAGCCCGATCGCGTAGATCTTGCCCTTGAGCGGAATGCCGTTGCCATCGAGGTAGTCACGAATCCATGGCCCCAGTCGTGGGTGTTCGACCAGCCAGCGATAGAAGCGCGGAGAGCTGCGGGCGAAACACGCCGCCGCGAGCAGGAGAAAAGGAGTGGTGGGCAAAACAGGCAGGAAAATCCCGATCACCCCCAATGCCACGCTGAGCCAGCCGATGGCCAGCAGGATGTAGCGCAACATCAGGGGGCGGTTGCCTATGGGATTGTCCATAGGCCGGATCTTAGTGGTGACGTGGCTTGAGGATCGCCGGTTTTTCATCAGGTGCCTGGCACAGCAGGTACAGCGCGGTCAGGGCTTCCGGGATCTGCACGATCATGTCGTCCATCAGGTTGGCGTCTTTGGCGATGTCTTCGAACTCTGGCTGTTCGTCGAACAGGCCCGAACCGACCATGATCGGCAGGAGCATTTCGCTGACTTCTTCTTCGGCGGTTTCGAACCAGGCTGCTTCACGCAGGAACACGCCTTCCATGAAACCGATGCACCAGCCGCGCAGTTCGGAATCATCCGGCTCTTCGCCCAGATCCAGTTCGCATGGCAGCTCGAACTCTTCATCCGAAGCCAGTTGACGGGCGATGTGGGCCTTGAGGCCGATCAGAGTGGCTTCGATCTCTTCGCGCTGGGCGTCGCTGCTGTAACGCGGCTCTTCGGCGAACAGGGCGTCGATCCACTCACGCTCCGGTACGTCTTCAGCGCAGATCGACAGCGCGGTGAGGTAGCCGTGAGCGGCCACGTAATCCAGCGCCTCGTCATGCAGCTCGTCGGCGTCGAGGAAAACTTGCAGGCGGGTCAGTTGCTCAGCGAAGGACATTACGGGGCTACCTTGGGGAATAAACAATGCGGGAATTCTAGGCCTTCTTGCGCGCTCAAGCCAGCCGCATGGCAGATTTGACCTGCCATACCCTGCATACACCCTGTAGGAGCTGCCGAAGGCTGCGATCTTTTGATTTGCTTTTAATAAGGACAAGATCAAAAGATCGCAGCCTTCGGCAGCTCCTACACAGGTATCAGCGATTGTATCGACGGGTGTCGCCCTGTGCAGGGAAGGCCTCGGGTATACTGCCGCGTTTTGCGATCCCTGCCCGCATTGCGCGTGTCACGTAATGCGTTCTTACGTTTTGTTTAAGCAGCCGTGGCTGTCCTGAACCAGCCTGTGCAGGGATGTTTCGGTAGATTTTTGGAGTTTTTATGCTCGAACAGGCTCAACGCGTCCTCAAGGACATCTTCGGCTACGACAGTTTCCGTGGCCGTCAGGGTGCAATCATTGAGCGCGTGGCCAGCGGTGGTGATGCGCTGGTGCTGATGCCTACCGGTGGCGGCAAGTCGCTGTGCTTTCAGGTGCCGGCTTTGCTGCGCGATGGCCTGGCGGTGGTGGTGTCGCCGCTGATCGCGCTGATGGACGATCAGGTCGCCACCCTCGAAGAGCTCGGTGTGGCCGCCGCCGCGCTGAACTCCACACTGAGCGCCGAACAGCAGCGCGATCTCGCGGCGCGGATCAAGCGCGGTGAAGTGAAGATGTTGTATCTGGCGCCCGAGCGCCTCGTGCAGCCGCGCATGCTCTCATTCCTGCAGAGCCTGAACATTGCGTTGTTCGCCATCGACGAAGCGCACTGCGTGTCGCAGTGGGGCCACGACTTCCGTCCGGAATACCTGCAACTGGGTCAGTTGGCCGAGCTGTTCCCCGACGTACCGCGCATCGCCCTGACCGCCACCGCCGACAAGCGTACCCGCGAAGAAATCGTCACGCGCCTGCATCTGCAGAATGCCGAGCGCTTCCTGTCGAGCTTCGACCGCCCGAACATCTTTTACCGCATCGTGCCCAAGGAGCAGCCGCGCAAGCAGTTGCTGGCGTTCCTCGCCGAGCGGCGCAGCGATGCTGGTATCGTTTATTGCCTGTCACGCAAGAAAGTCGAGGAAGTCGCGGCGTTTCTCAGTGAGCAGGGCTTTCCGGCGCTGCCGTACCACGCCGGCCTGCCCAACGATCTGCGCGCCTTCAACCAGAAGCGCTTCCTCAACGAGGAAGGCCTGATCATGGTCGCCACCGTGGCGTTCGGCATGGGCATCGACAAGCCCAACGTGCGTTTCGTCGCGCACCTTGATCTGCCGAAATCCCTTGAGGCGTATTACCAGGAAACCGGGCGCGGAGGCCGTGACGGCCTGCCAGCGGATGCGTGGATGGCCTACGGTCTGCAAGACGTGGTGATGCTCAAGCAGATGCTGCAGAACTCTGAAGGTGACGAGCGGCACAAGCGTCTGGAGCAACACAAGCTCGACGCGATGCTATCGCTGTGCGAAGAAACCCGTTGCCGTCGTCAGACCCTGCTCGCGTACTTCGATGAAGACATGCCCGAGCCGTGTGGCCATTGCGACAACTGTGTCGATGGTGTGCAGACCTGGGACGCCACCGAGCCTGCACGTCAGGCCTTGTCGGCGATTTTCCGTACCGGTCAGCGTTATGGCGTCGGTCATCTGGTTGATGTGCTGCTGGGCAAGGACAACGAAAAAATCCGCAGTTTCGGCCATCAGCACCTGTCGGTGTGGGGCGTCGGCAAGGCGTTGAGCGAGAGCGAATGGCGCTCGTTGTTCCGTCAACTGGTCGCGCGCGGTCTGGCGGATGTCGACCACGAAGGCTATGGCGGTCTGCGTCTGAATGACAGTTGCCGGCCATTGCTCAAGGGCGAAGTGAGCCTTGAATTGCGCCGCGACCTCAAACCGCAGGTTACCGCCAAAACCGCCAGCAAGAGCCCGGCCAGCCAACTGGTGCGCGGTGAAGAGCGCGAACAGTGGGAAGCCCTGCGCGCGCTGCGACGCAAACTGGCCGAAGAACATGGTGTGCCGCCGTACGTCATCTTCCCCGATTCGACGCTGCTGGAAATGCTCCGCAGCCAGCCGACTTCTTTGGCGGAAATGGCGCGGGTCAGTGGCGTTGGCGCGCGCAAGCTGGAACGCTATGGCGATGCCTTCCTCGAAGTGCTCGGCGGCGAGGTCGAGGCGCCGAAAGCGGTGGCCGACGTGCGCCACGAACTGATTACCCTGGCCCGCGCCGGCATGACGCCGCTGCAGATCGCCGGTCAGTTGCAGTGCTCGGAAAAGAACGTCTACACCATGCTCGCCGAGGCGATCGGCAAGCAGCAGTTGTCGCTCGAGCAGGCGCTGGATTTGCCAGAAGAGTTGATGGGCGAAGTGCAGGACGCGTTTCTTGATGGCGAGGGCGAGTTGCCATCGGTCGCCGAGGTTGCGGAGCTGTTTGCCGGGCGTGTGCCGGAGGGCGTGCTGTATTGCGTGCGGGCTGCGTTGCAGTCGGAATTCGAGATGTAATTTTGCCGTCGCCCCTCACCCCAGCCCTCTCCCGGAGGGAGAGGGGGCCGACCGAGGTGTCTTGCGCCATACATCGACCTGAATGACCGAGTCGATTATGGATTCAGCGCCGATCTGCCACGTCGGCGTAATTCCCGAATATCCCCCATTCCGTCCCCTCTCCCCCTGGGAGAGGGCTAGGGTGAGGGCCTGCCAATTCTGGATTCAGCAAAGCACTCCCAAGTCGCTAAATATCTAAAGCATCCCCATTCAGTCCCCTCTCCCTCCGGGAGAGGGCTAGGGTGAGGGCCGTCCACTTCGGGATTCAGCAAAGTACTCCCAAGTCGCTGAATATCTGAAGCATCCCCATTCAGTCCCCTCTCCCTCCGGGAGAGGGCTAGGGTGAGGGCCGTCCCATTCTGGATTCAGCAAAGCACTCCCAAAGTCGCTGAATATCTAAAACATCCCCCATTCAGTCCCCTCTCCCCCTGGGAGAGGGCTAGGGTGAGGGACCTCAAGATGTAACGATTCAGTACAGACCGCCACTTGCCTATAACTGCAGCTCATGCTTAGCTGGCTAATAATTAGATTTTCTTTATTTTCAGTCTAACCGTGAGTGTTTTATGCCGTTAACCGATCAACACCGCTTTGGCATGCAACTGGCCCAGATGTCCCGTGGCTGGCGTGCCGAACTGGACCGCCGACTGGCCGGGCTGGGTCTGTCCCAGGCGCGCTGGCTGGTGCTGCTGCATCTGGCGCGTTTTGAAGAAGCGCCAACCCAACGAGAGCTGGCGCAGAGCGTTGGCGTCGAAGGGCCGACCCTTGCACGCTTGCTCGATAGTCTGGAAAGCCAGGGGCTGGTGCAACGCCAGTCCGTGATGGAAGACCGCCGGGCGAAAAAAATCGTCCTCTGCGCACCGGCGCTTCCGCTGATCGAGCAAATCGAAACCATTGCCACACAGCTGCGTCACGAGTTGTTCGAAGGCGTCGACGAGGCGGATTTGAAGGTGTGCATGCGAGTTCACGGGCACATTCTGGGCAACCTGGAAAAATCTTGAGGCACATCCCCGTGCCGTATCTTTGAGAGATCGCGCTGAGCCGACTATAAGAACTACTGGGCAATATCGTGTTCGTACCGGATGTGCGAACGCATAGAAGTCGGTTTTGCTTATTTAAGGGATGCTCATGCTCGCAAGTCGGCACGTGGTACTGCGCGGTGGCGCCAAATGGCTGCTGGTCGTCGGTGTTTTCAGCTATTCGGCCTCGTCGATGGCCTTGGGGCTGGGTGACATCACTGTTCATTCAGGCCTTAATCAGCCACTCAAGGCTGACATCGCGTTGGTCGATGTCGGCGGGCTGACGCAAAACGATCTGGCGGTGCGTCTGGCCACGGCGGATGAGTTCGCCGAGGCCGGGGTCGAGCGAGTGTTCTTCCTCAACGACCTCAAGTTCATTCCGATCCTGCATGGCAATCGCCAGATGATCCGGGTGACCTCCAGTAAACCGGTCAACGAACCCTTCTTGAATTTCCTCGTGCAGCTCAATCAGCCCAATGGCCGTTTGCTGCGCGAGTACACGGTGTTGATCGATCCACCGGGTTCGCCGGGTATCGTGCCGGCCACCGATGAGCCGGATCCACTTGCGCAATCCTCCGGTTTTCCTACTGTCGAGCCTGCCGTGGCTGCGCCGCAGGTAGCTCAGGGCAAGCGCGATACCCTGCCAACGCCTGCCACCCCGCCCGCCAACGATGTGCTGGCCGAGCAATTGGCCGCCAGTGTGTTGCTGGGCCAGCAACTGCAGAAGACTGTCGACGAACTCAATGCAAAACTGCAGACACAGGATGTGCAGATTGCCGACGGCAAGAAGCAGATCGCTGACCTGCAAACGCGCCTGGTCGAACTTCAGCAAGCGCCGCCACCGACTGTAGCGACACCCGTACCGGCTTCGCCCCCTGTTGTGACGCCGGTCGCGTCCAGCGATGACGGTTTGAACTGGCCATTGCTCGGTGGCTTGTTGCTGTTGCTGGGGGCACTGGCCGGGTTGTTTGTGCACCGTCGCCGGCAACAGCAGACACCGGCTGACGAACCGCAACCGCTCTTGCCGCAGGGCAGTGAGCCGGATTTGCCTGAAGCCGAAAACGCAGGATCAGTCAGCGCTTCTGTCTCTGCCCAACATCGTGAAGAACCAGCGGCGGGTGATGTGCTGGAAGCCGTAGGGATCTATCTGGCCTATGGCCGACTCGGCGAAGCTGCCGGGCTGCTGCGCGATGCCTTGCACAAAGAACCGGAGCGCACCGATATCGGTTTGCAGTTGCTTGAAGTACTGGGGCGCCAGGGTGACAGCGCCGCGTTTGAACAACAGGAAAGTCATTTGCGTGAGCTGGGCGTGCCTGTCCAGACGTTGCAGGATGTGCGCGCTCGACATCCGAAACTGGCAAGTGCCGCGCTGTTGGCCGGCGCGCCGCCGGTCATTGCGGCGGCCCCGATTGTCGTTGCACCACAGCTGCCGGAAGATGATTTCGAGTTGAATCTGGGCGAGCTGTCGATGGATTCCAGTTGGGATCTGGAGGACAGTCGCCCGGCCTCAATCGAACCGTCGGCTGATACCTCGGCGCTGGGTTCCGGCCTGCGAGTACTGCCTCAGGATTTCGAGTTGCCGGAGGCGACCAGCGCAGACGCTGAGCTTGAGTGGATCCCCGAACCGGACACCGAGCCGCTGGATGAAGATTTTCTCAATGAGTTTGCCGATACCGAGCCGTCACTGGCGTTGCAACCGCTGGACTTGCAGGAACCGGAGCCGGTCCACGACGACAATTCCGGCAAGCTCGAACTGGCGCAGACGTGCATCGATGACGGTGACATCGACAGTGCGATTGCGTTGCTCAATGAGTTGCTCAAGGAAGGGGATGAGCCGTTGAAGCAAACGGCGCGGACGTTGCTGGCGGGGATTCGCTGAACCCGATGGTTTTGCGGTGTATTTTATGCCGCTATCGCGAGCAGGCTCACTCCTACAGGGGAACGCATTCCAATGTAGGAGTGAGCCT
>NZ_JBSVXS010000193.1:0-6707 GCF_054070155.1 Pseudomonas sp. SDT291_1_S447 | reverse complement strand
CGCATTCCAAAGTAGGAGCTGCCGCAGGCTGCGATCTTTTGATCCTGGCTTTTTTGATTGTTAGCGAGCTATCGGAATGTTCAAGGCGTTCGGGCGCGGCTAGACTGTCGGGCTGCCGACTTGCCAACCTGGATGCCTGATGAACTTCCGTACCATTCTGATCCTCGGTGCCTTGACCGCCTTCGGGCCCTTGGCAATCGACTTCTATTTACCCGCATTTCCCGCGATGGCGCTGGCGTTCGGCACCGACGAGAAACATGTACAGATGACGCTGGCGGCGTATTTCGCCGGGTTGTCGATTGGCCAACTGGCTTACGGCCCGGTGGCGGATCGCTTTGGCCGACGCATCCCGTTGCTTGTGGGCCTCACGCTGTTCACTTTGGCATCACTGGCCTGCGCTTATGCGCCGAACCTGGAATGGCTGATCGCTGCCCGTTTTGTCCAGGCCTTGGGCGGTTGTGCGGGGATGGTGATTTCCCGGGCCGTGGTCAGTGACAAATGCGACGCGGTGGGATCGGCGAAAGTTTTTTCGCAATTGATGCTGGTGATGGGCCTGGCGCCTATTCTGGCGCCGATGCTCGGCGGTCTGCTGGTCAACACCACAGGCTGGCAGTCGATCTTCCTGGTGCTGACCGGGTTCAGCGCGCTGGCCGGTTTGGCCGTGGCGCTGGGGCTGCCGGAAAGTATGCCAGCACACATGCCGCGCCAGCCGTTGTCCGGCGCCCTGCGCCAGTACGGGCGCTTGCTCAAGGACCGGGTTTACCTCGGTCATGCTCTGACCGGTGGCATCGCCATCGCCGGGATGTTTGCCTACATCGCCGGCTCGCCGTTTATCTTCATCAAGTTGTATGGCGTCCCGGCCGAGCATTTCGGCTGGTTGTTCGGCACCAACGCGGCGGGGTTCATTCTGGTGGCGCAGGTCAACGCGCGTATGTTGGCCAAGCGCGGCCCGGCGTTCCTGCTGTCGCGGGCGGTGTGGGTTTACTTCGGCGCGGGGCTGGCGTTGCTCGCGGTCAGCGCAATGCACACCGGATCCTTGTGGCCGCTGCTGATTCCACTGTTCATCTGCGTGTCGAGCCTGGGCTGCATCAGCCCCAACGCCGCCGCCTGCGCGATGAACGGTCAGGGCGCACGCGCCGGCAGTGCTTCGGCACTGCTCGGCTGCATGCAATTCAGTGTCGCCGCTGGTGCTTCGGCGCTGGTGGGGGTGTTGCACGACGGCACCGCCGTGCCGATGGCAATAGTCATCAGCCTGTGCGGTTTGCTGGTGGTGTGCGTGGCGCTGCTCACCCGCCGCCTGCAGAATGCCCGGGCTCTGGCGCAAGCACAGGCCGAGGCATAAATAACCTCAGCCGGCGGCGCGCTGCTGGCTGCGATCGGGAATCTGATGGGGCGCGCAAAGTCGCGCTTCGAGGGTGCGGGTGAAGGCCAAGGCTTCGGCTTCACTGCGGAATGTCACGGCGTGTTGGTCCAGACGAACCTGCCATTGAGACTTTGCCACTTCTTTTATCAGGATCTTCATTGCTGACCTCCCTTGCGTAAAAGATGTATCGCAGAGGCTTCGATTGTAGACCTGAATACGATCGCAATTGTGACAACGCTCAAGCATCGGACTGACGGCAAAAAAAAGCGCAGCCCCGCCGACCGCTCTAGGTCCGGCGAAGGCTGCGCTGTGCGGTTTTTTAGAAACCTTCTAAAACAATTTTCCCCTTGGCTTTGCCACTTTCCAGCAGCTCATGGGCGCGACGCAGGTTCGCCGCATTGATTGTGCCGAAATGCTCGCCCACGGTGGTCTTCAACGTCCCGGCATCAATCAGTTGCGCCACGCGGTTAAGCAGCTTGTGCTGTTCGATCATGTCCGGCGTCTCGAACAGCGAGCGGGTGTACATGAACTCCCAATGCAGCGACAGGCTCTTGCGCTTGAGTTTGCTCACGTCCAGGGACTTCGGATCGTCGATCAGTGCCAGTTTGCCTTGCGGTGCCAAGGCTTCGACCAATTGATCGAGGTGCTGATCGGTCTGGGTCAGGCTGGCAACATGAGTCACGCTGTCGATCCCGGCGCGCTTGAGTTCTTCGCTCAGCGGCTGGCTGTGATCGATGACCAGATCGGCGCCCAGTTCTTTGACCCAGTCGCGGGTCTGCTCGCGGGACGCAGTGCCGATGACCTTCAGACCGGTCAGTTGCCTGGCCAATTGCGTGAGGATCGAGCCCACCCCGCCGGCCGCGCCGACGATCAGCAGGCGCTGATCTTCATTGGTTTTGCTTTCGCGAATTTGCAGGCGCTCGAACAGCAATTCCCACGCGGTGATCGCGGTCAGCGGCAGTGCGGCGGCTTCGGCGAAACCGAGGGATTTCGGCATATGGCCGACGATACGCTCATCGACCACGTGCAGTTCACTGTTGCCGCCGGCACGGGCGATGGAGCCGGCGTAGAAAACCTTGTCGCCGGCCTTGAACAACGTCACTTCGCTGCCGACAGCCTTGACCACACCGGCAACGTCCCAGCCCAGCACTTTCGCCGCGCCGTTTTCCGGCGCCACGTTCTGCCGCACTTTGGTGTCGACCGGATTAACCGAAATGGCTTTGACTTCCACCAGCACATCGCGCGGGCCGGCGACCGGCTCTGGCAGTTCGATGTCTTGCAGGGATTTTGCGTCGCTGATCGGCAGTGAAGCGTAATAGGCGATGGCTTTCATGAGTGGCTCCGTACAGGTAATAGAAGAAGGGGTCAGGCAATCGCGCCGAGGCGCTTGAGCTGAAAGTGTTCGATGGCGTGGCCAGCCGTTGCCTGGAAATGCTGGAAGTGCGCGCTGGCGTTGTGCGCCTCAAGAATCGCTTCGCTGGCCCAGTGTTCAATCACATAAAAAACCTGCGGGTCGGCGAGGTCACGGTGCAGGTCGTACTGGCTGCAACCGGCTTCGGCGCGGCTCGGTTCAACCAGTGCGCGCAGGCCCTGTTCGAGAAGGTCCTGTTGGCCCGGTTTGGCGATCAGGGTGGCAATAGCGGTGAATGGCTGGGTCATGCTCGGCTCCAGAGAAGCGGGATGAATGCGATGGAGAGATGATTGGCTATTTCTCTGCGAGATAAAACCGGCTAAAAGTGCAGTCTCTTTCAATATTTTTTTGATAATCGAGGCTGAGCATGCTGCGTTTCGACGACTTGCAGTTGTTTGTCCGGGCGGCGGACCTGGGCAGTCTGTCGGCAGCAGCGCGGGTAATGGACATGTCCGCGGCCGTGGCCAGTGCGGCATTGAAACGGATCGAACAGCAACTGGGGGCGCGCTTGCTGGCCCGTTCGACCCGCAGCTTGCGCCTGACAGCCGAAGGCGAAGGCTTTCTCGAATACGCGCGGGCGGCGCTGAGCAATCTTGATGAAGGCCGACGTTTGCTCGCCAGCGGGCAGGAACAGGTCAGCGGCGTTCTGCAGTTGTCGGCGCCTTCGGACTTCGGGCGCAATCTGTTGCTGCCATGGCTCGACGAGTTCCAGCGCGAGCACCCGAAGCTGACCGTGCGCTTGCTGCTCGGCGACCGCATCGCCGATCTGTTCCGTCAACCGGTGGACATCGCCTTGCGCTATGGCGAGCCGGAAGACTCGAGCCTTGTCGCCTTGCCAATCGCCCCGCACAACCGTCGTGTGCTGTGCGCATCGCCTGCGTACCTGGCGCGACACGGCGAACCACGTCAGCTCGAACAACTGGCGCAGCACAATTGCCTGTTGTACATGCTCGGCAGCCGGGTTCATGACCATTGGAGTTTTCACGACGGCAAACGCGAGGTCAGTCTGACCGTCAGTGGTGACCGTTTCAGTGATGACGCCGACGTTGTGCGTCTATGGGCGCTGGCTGGAGCGGGAATAGCCTACAAATCCTGGCTCGACGTGGGCGCCGATGTGCTCGCCGGCCGCCTCAAAGTGCTGCTGCCGGAGCTGCTGTGCGAACGCGCTCCGCTGAATCTGTTGTGCGCCCATCGCGCACAATTGAGTAAGCCGGTGAACCTGTTAAGGGAAATGCTCGCCAGCCGATGCGCTTATTTGAGTAGCCAATTTCCCGTTTTCTCGAAAGTTGATCATTAGTCGCAGCTAAATAGAGAAATTTCTGTCAGGAACAATCACCACCCGTGCAGGCTGCGGCACGGGACGCGGCCTGCATCCCGCTTATACTAGCGCCCGCCTCATGCAAGTACCTTAACCCGGCCCGAACGCCTTCGCACTGTGCTGCTCCTGTCTGGTTCAGGATTGTTCAGCGAAGATGGTTTCTGCGCCGGAAGATGTTATGTCAATGGCCTGCCTTGCCTCGGCTCAGAGCGATTTTCGCGTCTTGGCCGCCGACCCATTACTGGTCAAGATGTCTGCGAGCAGTAGACGATACGATTCCACAGGGAGTGAATACATGGAACATGCACCTTGCATCAGCCAGATCGCCACGTTGCTGGCCGACCCCAAGCGCAGCGCGATGATGTGGGCGCTGATGGATGGCTCGGCCCGGCAGACCGAGGAGCTTGCGTTACTGGCAGGTCTGTCGCCGTCGTCGGCCAGTGCGCATCTGGCACGGCTGGCCTCTGGTGGTCTGTTGAAGGTCGAAGTCCGTGGGCGCAAACGGTTTTTCCGCCTCTCGGCACCGGAGGTGGGCGCGGCGATAGAGGCGCTGGCCAGCGCCACCATCGCCAGCGCCCCGCGCGAAGTCGCCGAGGTTTTCAAACGCAGCACCCCTATGGCCAAGCCCCAGGCGGCACCGTCTTCGCTGTTGCGCGCACGCTTTTGCGACGATCATCTGGGGGGCACGCTGGCGGCCGACCTGTATCAGCGATTGCTCGACGCCGGCTGGATCGAACAGCTTGAACAGCGCGTGGTGGTGACCCTCAAGGGTGCAAAACAACTGGCAGGGCGGGGAGTGTTCATTCAGGCGCTGGCCCATCGCAATGTTCAGGTCGCCTGTGCCTGCCCGGACTGGAGCGAGCGTCGTCCGCACATGGGCGGTACCCTCGGCGCCGCGTTGCTGCAGTTGTTCATGCAATCCGGCTGGCTGACCCTGCCCAATGACTCAAGAGCGCTGCAACTGACGGCGACCGGGCAGCGTGAACTGCATCGATTTGCCAAGGAAACCGAGCTGGAGATGGCCTAGCAGAGCCGCTTGATCATTACCTGCCACGGCGGCATTCCGGCTGGCGTCGTCTACGGCTGCGAACAGGTCGCATCCAGCACGAACGCCCAGGCGTGATCGCGCACACTCGATCCGGGGACATTTCGGATGGGGGACGCGGTATGGATAATCAAGGCTACAGTGCGGCAGAACGCTTGGAACGACTGCCGATCAGCGGTTATCACCGGATCATTTTTATCATCATCGCTCTGGCGTTTTTCTTCGATTCCATGGATCTGGCGATGATGACGTTCCTGCTCGGCTCGATCAAAGCCGAGTTCGGTTTGAGCAGTGCGCAAGCTGGACTGCTCGCTAGCTCGAGCTTTTTCGGCATGGTGCTGGGGGCGTCGCTGTCCGGCATGCTCGCTGATCGCTTCGGGCGCAAACCGGTGTTTCAGTGGAGCATCGTGTTGTGGGGCGTGGCCAGTTATCTGTGCTCGACGGCGCAAACGGTCGAGACGCTGACGCTGTTTCGCATCCTGTTGGGGATTGGCATGGGCATGGAGTTTCCGATCGCCCAGTCGATGTTGTCCGAGCTGATTCCAGCGCAACGCCGCGGGCGCTATATCGCGTTGATGGATGGCTTCTGGCCGCTGGGGTTCGTAGCGGCCGGCGTACTGTCTTACTTCCTGTTGCCGCTGATTGGCTGGCGCGACATCTTTCTGGTCTTGGCGGTGCCGGCGGTGTTTGTGCTGGCGATCCGCTTTTTCATTCCCGAGTCACCGCGCTGGCTGGAACAGGCTGGAAAGCTTGAAGCGGCAGACAAGGTCTTGAACGGCATAGAGGCGCGGGTACGTTCGTCACTCGGCGGCGCCGCGTTGCCGGAACCGCTGCGCTTGCCGCGCACCGTGACGCCGCCGGGAGATTTCTTTGCGGCGCTCAAACAGATCTGGTCGCCGCAGTATCGCCAGCGCACCACGATGATCTGGAGCTTGTGGTTCTTCGCGCTGCTCGGCTTTTACGGGCTGACGTCGTGGCTCAGTGCGCTGCTGCAACAGTCGGGTTTCGCCGTGACGCAGTCGGTGTATTACACGGTGCTGATTTCCCTGGGCGGGATTCCCGGGTTCTTGATGGCGGCGTGGCTGGTCGAGCGCTGGGGGCGTAAACCGGTGTGCATCGTCACCTTGCTCGGTGGTGCGGTGATGGCGTTTCTCTACGGCCAGAGCGCAGTGTTTGGCGGCAATGTGGCGCTGTTGATCAGCACTGGATTGCTGATGCAGTTTTTCCTGTTCGGCATGTGGGCGGTGCTCTACACCTACACGCCGGAGCTGTATCCGACGTCGGCGCGGGCGACAGGCTCTGGGTTTGCCTCGGCGATTGGCCGCGTGGGTTCGCTGCTCGGGCCGTTGGTGACCGGGCTGGTATTCCCGATTACCGGGCAGGGCGGGGTGTTTGCGCTGGGCGCGGCGTGCTTTGCGATTGCGGCGGGGGTGGTGTGGCTGTTCGGGATGGAGACGCGGGGGAAAACCCTGGAAGAGCTGACTGAAACCCAATCCATCGGCTAACACCGATCCAATGTAGGAGTGAGCCTGCTCGCGATAGCGGAGTGTCAGATATGGGTTTTTTAGCT
>NZ_JBSVXS010000192.1:0-6796 GCF_054070155.1 Pseudomonas sp. SDT291_1_S447 | reverse complement strand
CTCCCCATTCACTGGTACACCGCATTCGCGAGCAAGCTCGCTCCCACAGGGGGTTTATGCAGCCTTGATTAATCGTGTTCCACAACAAATTGCGAGGGGGCCACACCCAATTCGCGGCGGAACATGTCACTGAAACTGCTGGGCGAGTAGCCGAGCTCCCGGGCAATCACACTCACCGCCACGCCCTGAATCAACTCTGCCACCGCCGTCGCCAGTTGCACCTGCCGCCGCCATTCGGCGAAGCCCATGCCGAGGCTGTCCTTGAACAACCGCGCCAGCGTGCGCACGCTGGCCCCGGCATTTTCCGCATGCTGTTCGAAAGGAATCTCCAGCGACGGCGCCGCCATCACCGCCTGACACAGATTCATCAAGCGCCGGTCGGAGTCGTCCGGCAGCGGGATTTTCAACTGCGAACGCCTTGCGCGTTTCAGCTCTAGCAACGCCAACCCGACCAGCGCCTCGTAGTAAGCAGGTTCACCGCTATCGCCCTGCGTCACCAGCCCGACAATCAACTCGCGCAGCAACCCACCGACCTCGATCACCTGCACCGTCGTGTCCAGCGTCGCCGCCAGTGCCGGACGCAGGTAGATATTGCGCATCTGCAGATCCGACACCACCCGAATCCCGTGCGGCACGCCCGGCGGCAACCACACCGCGCGCTGCGGCGGTACCACCAACGCCTCGTGCGGGGTTTCGACCCACATCACCCCGCTCATCGCATACAGCAACTGCCCCCAGACATGCTCATGTGGCTCGATAAACAAGCCACGCGGATAGGTACGCGCCAGCGGCTGCACGGGCACATCGGTATCACTGAGATCGGGGGGCGTGGCGAGGGCCATGGCGAGCATTCATTGGGCTTGGCGAGAACGCCATGGTAACCAGTGCGCCACAGCGTCGCCAACGATAGATACCGTCGGACAATCCGAGTGAATTTTCCCGATGCGCCGCGATCCCTCTATTACCACAGGGAGGAATACGGGCTTTATGAACAACGCAAAACTGTATGTCATCGAATACACCCTTCACGGCACGCCCAAGTCGTTCATTATCCGCTCGGACAAAATGGACAACACCGAGGCGTGGCATTGGGCGAGTTGCGACGCCGGGGTCGGCCGCATCCCGCGCTTTGGCCGTGAGAAGGTGCAGAAGACCAGCAAACCGATGGCGGAAAAATTCGGCGTGGAAAACGTCGTCTGGCGACCGACCAGCTAAGCTCAGCCTGGCGATCGGCATCATTCGGGGGAATGCACAATGACCAATATCAGCAGCCCGGCGCATCTGGACTACGGCCTTGATACGTTGTTCGGGCGTATCACCAAAAGCGTGGATTGCCGCGTTGGGCTGGAGGCGGTCGTAGATGATCCGTTTCGCTTTGCCCTGAGAGTGCCGGCGCCGCTACCGGAAGACCTCGACCAGGCGAAAACCGTGGTGGTCAGGGTTGAAGGGCGAAGGCTGCAAGGTACGGTGCGGCATGCGGAGCGGCTGGATGATGAGAGCCTGAAACTGGAAGTGGAGCCTGATTAGGCTCCACTTTTTTATGGGTGCTGTTATTTGGGATGCGCGCAGTGGCAGCCTTTGCTTGAGCATTCCTCGCCACTCTTGTGGTGGTGAGCGCAGGCTTCACAGCAATAGTGTTTGCCGTGTACTGCGTAGGAATGGTCGCCTTCCTTGATTGTGCATTTGCATCCGGGGCAATCGCATTTTCTATCAGGCATGGGGGCAGACTCCTTGGGTGGTGGTTGTCTGGGGCTTGATGGGCAAGCCTTAATAACCAGTGTAGGAGCTGCCGCAGGCTGCGATCTTTTGATTTTGTTTGGGATTGGGATTGGGATTGGGGGCATATCCGTTGCTGCGGGTGCCGCCGCTGGCGGTTTCGCTCTTACAGCGAGTCACCTTTTCCAAACGCCGAAAAGGTAACCCAAAAGGCTTTGCCCCGGCGTACGGCACTTCGCTGAGGCTCAGTGTTCCCTCGCTACGGTGTCCATCCGGGGGCATCGCCTACGGTTTGCTTCGCTGCACCTCCTCTCGATGTATGCGGCTGCGCCGCACGGCGCTACGCGCCTACCCCCGGATGAACACCTCCGCTCGGCCTGCCGAAGGGGCAAAAGATCAAAAGCCGAAGCAAGATCAAAAGCCGGATCAAGAGCCCCTCACCCTAGCCCTCTCCCGGAGGGAGAGGGAACTGATCGCGGTGTTTGGGAGAGCTACGCCGACGTGCGATACCGCGTTGAACTCAGGCTTTGAAAAGCACACAAATCGACCCCCTCTCCCTCGGGAGAGGGCTGGGGTGAGGGGTAGCCCCACCACAAAACCAAAGCCGAGCACGCTGTGCTCCTCACCACTCAACAGGATGAGCGTTAGCTCGGCTGCGGCTTTTGATCTGTAAGGCGACGTCGGAAGGCTGAGTGGAGGGATTGATCCGGGCGTGGGAGCGCAGCGACCGTTTGGCGCAGCCAAACACAGCGAGAGGAGGTGCAGCGAAGCAAACCGTAGGCGCTGCGCCCGGATCGATCCCGCAGCGAAGGAACCCCGAGCCCCAGCGAGCGGGCCGCACGTAGGAGCAAGCCTTTTTGGTTACTTTTTTCTGGGCCGGCACTCCGGGCGTCTGGAAAAAGTGACCCGCCGTAAGGGCGGAACCCTAAGCCGCCGTGACCGCAGCAACGGATATGTACTCAACTAAACCCAACTCACCCAGCCTGACGCGAACTCCTATACATAAACACCAAAGCCACCCCCAAACACACCATCGCCAAAATCCGCGAACCAGACAGCTCAATCGCCGGATTCCCCAACCAGCCAAAATTATCAATCAACATCCCCATTCCCAACTGCCCGACAATCACCGCCACCGTCGCCACAGCCGTCCCCACCACCGGCACCGCCCCCACCATCACCATCATGTAGACCACGCCAAACAGCGCCCCGGTCAACTGCCACTTCGGCACATCCAACAAACTCACCGCATGCGCCGGCTCAAAAAACAAAATCAACAAACCGGTCGAAACCGCGCCCACAACGAATGTCAGCAAACTACTGCGCAACACCCCAACGCTCTCGCCCAAACGCCCATTGATCGCCGCCTGCACACTCAACACCGCACCGGCCAACACCACCACCGCCAACAAAATAACCAGACTCATCACTCACCCCCGCGCAATCAAAACAAGTGCCACCACAATCAACCCCAACGCCAGCCACCGCTCGGCATTGACCTTCTTGCGCGTCGCCCCGAACCAGCCGAAATGGTCAATCAACACACTCTTGCCGACCTGACCGGACAGAATCGCGATCATCGTCATGGCAATGCCGATATGCGGCGTCGCCAGGGTCAACACCACCACGTACATCGGCCCCAAAAAACCGCCAATCAATTGCCAGCGCGGCAGATCAGTCAGTGCCGGGCCTTTTTGCGGGCCAGCGAACAACAGCAGCAAAAACAGAATCGCCGAACCCACACCAAAAATGCTCAAGGTCGCCCACAGATGCCCGACCTGCACACCCAATGGCCCGAGCAACCCCGCCTCCACCGACAAGCCCATGCCCGCGAGAATCACCAGCGGCAGCAACAACAAGCGCAATCCGGATTTCGTCGCCGGTGCGCTGACACTCACCTCATCCAACGTCTGCATAAACAACATTCCACTCAAGTAAACGATGGCGCGGATTATCGACTGGCCAAGCTGTGCGATAAATGGGAGCATCCGGACAACACTTTTGCGCAACTCGCACAGCAGGACCAACGATGCACGGGCTCAACGAACTCGGATTCAAAGCGCTAAGGCTGTTTGTCGCGGTACTCGACCACGGCAGTTTCTCCGAAGTGGCCCGCCGTGAAGGCGTGGCGCCCTCCTCGATCTCCCGGCAGATCCAGTTGATGGAACAGGCGCTGAACCAGCAATTGCTCTACCGCCACACCCGCGCCGTCACGCCGACCGAAGCTGGGCGCATGCTCGGTCACCATGCGCGGCTGGTGCTGGTACAACTGGAAGAAGCCGAACAGGCGTTGCAGGAGCAGCAAAGCGAACCCACCGGTCTGGTGCGCATCAACGCCCCGGTGGTGTTCGGCCAACGGCATCTGACGCCGTGGCTGGGCCAGTTGTGCGCGCGTTATCCGAAGCTGCAACTGGATATCCAGCAGACCGACCATTACGTCGACCCGTTGCAGGAAGGCGCGGATTTACTGTTCCGCATCGGCCCGTTGCACGACTCGAGCATGCAGGCGCGGATTGTGGCGCCGCATCGCTTTCAGGTCGCAGCCAGTCCGGCTTATCTCAAGCGCCACGGTACGCCGCAGAAACCCGAAGATCTGGCGCAACACCAATGCCTGGCTTACAAAGGCGCGACCGGCCAGCAGCGCTGGTTTTTCCGCCGCGATGGCGAGGACTGGACGCCGTATTCGGTGAGAGGTCCGATCACCGGCAACCACGCTGACACCCTCACCCAAGCGGCCGAGCAAGGTTTGGGGCTGGTGATGTTTCCGTCGTGGCTGATTGGTGAGGCGGTGCGCGACGGCACGCTGGTGCCGGTGCTGGGGGAGTATCAGGTGTCGAACAGTCTGGAGCCGCAGCAGATTGCGGTGTTGTGGCCGGGGAGCCGACGGTTGTCAGTGAAGGTGCGGACGGTGATTGATTTCTTTATCGAATGCTTTGGCGAAGTGCCCTACTGGGATAGACCTTGAGGAGCTGAAGATCAAAAGCCCCTCACCCTAGCCCTCCCGAAACATCGGACCGCCCGTAGGGAGAGGGGACTGATTGGGGGATGCTGTGGAACTACGCCGACCTGAAACAGCTTTACCGAATCCATAATCGACTGAATCTTTCAGGTCGATGTATGACGCAAGACACCTCGGTCAGTCCCCTCTCCCTCCGGGAGAGGGCTAGGGTGAGGGGCTTTTCAGGCGGTCAGATCCGGAACTGACCGACGAGTTTGCCAAGGCGCTGCCCCAGCTCCGCCAGACTGCGTGACGTCTGCGCACCCAACTGCGTTTCATCAGCCACGTTATCCACCGCCACCGCAATCTGATGCACGCTGCGGTTGATCTCTTCGGCCACCGCCGTCTGCTCTTCCGCCGCGCTGGCAATCTGCGCGTTCATCGAGTTGATCGTCGCAATCAACGATGCCATCGCGTCGAGTGAAGCGCCGGCCTGATTGGCTTGCTGTGAAGTGCCGTCACCCGCCTCGCTGGAGCGGCGCATCGCTTCCACGGCCTGCTGCGTACCCGCCTGCAAACGATCGATCATCCCCTGAATTTCCTGGGTACTGATCTGCGTGCGACTGGCCAATGCCCGCACTTCGTCCGCCACCACGGCAAACCCGCGTCCAGCCTCACCGGCGCGCGCTGCTTCAATCGCCGCGTTCAATGCCAACAGGTTGGTCTGCTCGGCAATCGAACGAATCACCCCCAGCACGCCAACAATCGACGTCACGTCCTGCTGCAGGCTGTCCAGCGACACGCCGCTGCTGCGGATGTCATCGACCAGCGCATGAATCTGTTTGATGCTGCCGGCCACCACGCGCTTGGCGCTCTGGCCTTCTTCGTCGGTCTGCTGGGCGGCGACGGCGGCGTTCTGCGCACTCTTGGCCACTTCTTGTGCGGCGGCAGACATTTCATTGATGGCGGTGGCGACCTGATCGGTTTCGTGGCGCTGACGCTCCATCGCCTGATCGGAACGCTGGGCCTGATCGGACACTTGCGTCACCAGCCCGGTCAGTTGCGTGGTCATCTCGGTGATCTGCCGCACCAGGCCATGGATCTTGTCGACGAAACGGTTGAACGAGCCAGCCAGTTCGCCGAGTTCGTCCTGGCTGGTGATGTTCAGTCGGCGGGTCAGATCGCCCTCACCCGCCGCGATGTCATCAAGGTTGGCTTTCATCAGGGTCAACGGACGCAAAATGGTATTGGCCAACAGCATTCCCGCCGCCGCGATCACCAACAGCACCACCACCGCCACGCCGACGATGCTCAGCACCACGCCTTGCATGCGTTCCTGCACTTGGGCTTCGACCTGTGCGACTTGCGCTTCAATGCCGTCGAGGTTGACCGACGTACCGACCGCCATGTCCCACTTCGCCAGGTATTCGGTGTAGCCGAGTTTCGGCACCAGCACCTTGGCATTCCCCGGCAGCGGCGAGCTGTATTGCAGATAGTGCGTGCCGTCCTTCGCCACTTTCACCAGGCCGAGATTGACGTAAACGCCATTCGGGTCGCGGTTGTCCTTGAAGCTTTTGCCCACGCCTTCGGGGTCGTTGGCCTTGAACAGGCGCACGGTCTCGGAGTCGTAGCCGAAGAAGTAGCCGTCCTTGCCGTAGCGAATGCCCGACAGCAGTTTGATCGCTTGCGCGCGCGCCTCGTTATCACCCGGCGCGGCCGCGTCGTACAGCGGTTTGATCGTGGTCATGGCCACGGCGACGTAACTTTGCAGAGTGGCTTTGGCATCGCCGAGCAGGCGTTCGCGGGTCTGTTCGACCTCTTTGTGCGCCTGCTCCTGGAGGATGAACAGCGTGGTCAGGCTGATGACCAGCGCAAAGAGCAACACCGGGAGAACGGCGAGGGAGAGGACTTTAGCCTTGAGGCTCAGGCGCATTGTGGGAGCTCACTCTTTTGGTTTTATTGGCGTGGTTAAAGGCTTTAACGGCACGTCATCACAAAAGTTGAGCACAGCAATCACCCCATCCCCCTGTGGGAGCGAGCTTGCTCGCGAAGGCGTCGTGTCAGTCAACCCTTAAGTCACTGATACACCGCTTTCGCGAGCAAGCTCGCTTGTATGGTAGGACTTGAAGGGAGGAGGAGGGA
>NZ_JBSVXS010000191.1:0-6833 GCF_054070155.1 Pseudomonas sp. SDT291_1_S447 | reverse complement strand
AGTCAGCATTAGTGTTGAATGACACACCGCCATCGCGAGCAGGCTCACTCCTACAGTGTTTTTCAGCGTCATGAAGATTGCATTCCAGCTGTATTGCCGCCTTAAAAGCCTTCGGGCACACTGCCCGCCGTTCGATTCCAACCCGGGAAAAACCCTCATGCACGCGATCATGCTCAAGGCCAAACTGCACCGCGCCGAAGTCACTCATGCGGTGCTCGATTACGAAGGTTCGTGCGCCATCGATGGCGAGTGGCTGGACTTGTCCGGCATCCGTGAATACGAGCAGATCCAGATTTACAACGTCGACAACGGCGAGCGTTTCACCACCTACGCGATTCGTGGTGAAGAAGGCTCGCGGATGATCTCGGTGAACGGCGCCGCTGCGCACAAGGCCAAGGTCGGCGACCGCGTGATCATTTGTGCCTACGCCCATTACAGCGAAGCCGAGCTGGTCAATTTCAAGCCGCGCATGCTCTACATGGCGCCCGGCAACGAGCTGAGCCACACCAGCAACGCCATCCCGGTTCAGCTCGCCTGATCGCGAAATCGCCCCGCTCCCCCTCCGTTTGTCGGCCAGTTCCCGGTCTCGATGTTAAAAAAGTACAGGGATCTGGTCAGACAAAGTCAAGACAGAACGCAGCGCGAGGTTTACTGTATTCGCCCTGTGTCCAGAAATCGTGTCGACGCAGTTGATCCCATGCCCAAACATGGCGTGCCGGGTCTGTTCAGTGTTCAAAAGGCCGTTCAAGTAAAAAGGAAAACCGCAGCGATGGCGTATTACCTCACTCCTCAAGACGTTACCGCTCTGCCCGCCTGGCAAGCGTTGAAAGATCACCGCCAAGCCATGCAGGATTTCAGCATGCGCGAAGCCTTCAACGCCGATCCGCAGCGCTTCAACCAGTTCACCCTCAGCAGCTGCGGACTGTTTCTCGATTATTCGAAAAATTTGATCAACGCCCAGACCCGCAACCTGCTGGTCGGTCTGGCCAATGAAGTCGATCTCAAGGGCGCCATCAAAGCGCTGTTTGAAGGCGAAATCGTCAACACTTCCGAAGGCCGCCCGGCGCTGCACACCGCCCTGCGTCGCCCGGTAGGCGACAAGCTGTCGGTCAATGGCGTCAACGTGATGCCGGAAGTCCACAAGGTTTTGAACCAGATCACCGATCTGGTTGGCCGCATACACGATGGCCTGTGGCGCGGTTACACCGAGAAGCCGATCACCGACGTGGTCAACATCGGCATCGGCGGCTCGTTCCTCGGCCCTGAACTGGTCTCCGAAGCACTGCTGTCGTACGCGCAGAAAGGCGTGCGTTGCCACTATCTGGCGAACATCGACGGCAGTGAGTTCCACGAGCTGACGCAAAAGCTGCGCGCCGAGACCACGCTGTTCATCGTTTCGTCGAAGTCGTTCAATACCCTCGAAACTCTGAAGAACGCTCAAGCTGCGCGCGCCTGGTACCTGGCGCAGGGCGGTTCGGAAGCCGAGTTGTATCGTCACTTCATCGCCGTTTCGAGCAACAACGCTGCTGCCGTAGCGTTCGGTATCCGCGAAGAAAACATCTTCCCGATGTGGGACTGGGTCGGTGGTCGTTATTCGCTGTGGTCGGCCATCGGTTTGCCGATTGCCCTGGCCATCGGCATGTCCAACTTCAAGGAACTGCTGTCCGGTGCCTACACCATGGACCAGCATTTCCAGACCGCGCCGTTCGAACAGAACATGCCGGTGCTGCTGGCGCTGCTCGGCGTCTGGTACGGCAACTTCTGGGGCGCGCAAAGCCACGCGATCCTGCCGTACGACCATTACCTGCGCAACATCACCAAGCACTTGCAACAACTAGACATGGAGTCCAACGGCAAGAGCGTGCGCCAGGACGGCACGCCGGTGTCGACCGATACCGGTCCGGTGATCTGGGGCGGCGTCGGCTGCAACGGTCAGCACGCTTACCACCAGTTGCTGCATCAAGGTTCGCAGTTGATCCCGGCCGATTTCATCGTGCCGATCGTCAGCTTCAACCCGGTTTCCGACCACCATCAGTGGCTGTACGCCAACTGCCTGTCGCAGAGTCAGGCGCTGATGCTCGGCAAGACCTTGCCGGAAGCCGAGCAGGAACTGCGCGACAAGGGCATGAGCGAAGAAGAAGTGCACAAACTTGCGCCGCACAAGGTGATCCCGGGCAACCGTCCGAGCAACACCATTGTGGTTGAACGCATCAGCCCGCGTCGTCTCGGCGCACTGGTGGCGATGTATGAACACAAAGTGTTCGTGCAAAGCGTGGTCTGGGGCATCAACGCCTTTGACCAATGGGGCGTGGAGCTGGGCAAGGAACTGGGCAAAGGCGTTTACAACCGTCTGGTCGGCAGCGATGAAAGCACTGCTGATGATCCGTCTACCCAGGGCCTGATCAACTACTTCCGCGGTCGTCACCGCGGTTGATCAGTCGCTTGATAGAAAGCCCCTGAAGTTCAGGGGCTTTTTTTCGTCTGGCGTTTGGCGTGGATTTCGCGGTGACAGCCAAATCGTTTCCCCCTCACCCCAGCCCTCTCCCCCAGGGGCGAGGGGGAAAGGGAGCCGATTTTCACGTTTTCGATACTTGAGTTCGACTCCGGATTTCAGGTCGATGTATCAAGCCACCTCACCCTAACCCTCTCCCTTTGGGAGAGGGTTAGGGTGAGGGGCGGCCTTGAACCCTTGCGCCTATCGGCGCATCTTTATCCTTGTCGCACCACAAGAATAAGGAACCGTCATGTTCGATATCAGCACGTTCCCCAAAGCCGATGCCGTCCGCCGGGCTGCGCAATTGAGTCAGGATGACTACCGGCGCCTGTACCGCGAATCCATTGAACACCCCACAACCTTCTGGGCCGAACAGGCCACGCGCTTCCTCGACTGGAGCACGCCGTGGCAGACCGTTCAGCGCTATGACCTGAAAACCGGCGAAGCCGCCTGGTTCGCCGGGGGCAAACTGAACGTCAGTTACAACTGCATCGACCGCCATCTGGAAAAGCGCGGCGAGCAGACCGCCCTGCTCTGGGAAGGCGACGACCCGGCAGAATCGGCGCAAATTACTTACAAAAAACTCCATCACCATGTCTGCCGCCTGGCCAACGTGCTGAAAAGCCGTGGCGTGAAGAAAGGCGACCGGGTGTGCATCTACATGCCGATGATCCCCGAAGCCGCTTACGCCATGCTCGCTTGCGCGCGGATCGGTGCGATCCATTCAGTGGTGTTTGGCGGCTTCTCCCCTGACTCCTTGCGTGACCGCATTCTCGACGCCGACTGCCGCACGGTGATCACGGCGGATGAAGGTGTACGCGGCGGCAAGTTCGTGCCACTCAAGCAGAACGTCGACAAAGCCCTGCAAAGTTGCCCGGACGTCAGCACCGTCGTGGTGGTCGAGCGCAGCCAGGGCAAGGTCGACTGGGTCGAGGGCCGCGACCTCTGGTATCACCAGACCGTGCGCGACGTCAGCGACGATTGCCCGCCAGAACCGATGGACGCCGAAGATCCGCTGTTCATCCTCTACACCTCCGGCAGCACCGGCAAACCCAAAGGCGTGCTGCACACCACCGGCGGTTACCTGTTGCAAGCGGCGATGACCTTCAAATACGTGCTCGACTACCGCGACGGCGAAGTGTTCTGGTGCACCGCCGACGTCGGCTGGGTTACCGGCCACAGCTACATCGTCTACGGCCCGCTGGCCAACGGCGCGACCACGTTGATGTTCGAAGGTGTGCCGAGCTACCCGAACAGCTCACGATTCTGGCAGGTCATCGATAAACACAAGGTCAACATTTTCTATACCGCACCGACCGCCCTGCGCGCGTTGATGCGCGAAGGTGCCGAACCGCTGAAGGAAACCTCGCGCGCCAGCCTCAGATTACTCGGCAGCGTCGGTGAACCAATCAACCCGGAAGCGTGGGAATGGTATTTCAACGTCGTAGGAGAACAGCGCTGCCCTATCGTCGACACTTGGTGGCAGACCGAAACCGGCGGCATCATGCTCAGCCCGCTAGTCAGCGCCCAGCGGATCAAACCGGGCTGCGCCACACAACCCATGTTCGGCGTACAACCGGTGCTGCTCGATGAACACGGCAAGGAAATCAAAGGCGCCGGCAGCGGCGTGCTGGCGATCAAATCGAGTTGGCCGGCGCAGATCCGCAGCGTCTATGGCGACCCGCAGCGAATGGTCGACACCTATTTCAAACCCTACCCCGGCTACTACTTCACCGGCGACGGCGCTCGCCGCGATGAGGATGGCGATTACTGGATCACCGGGCGCATCGATGACGTGATCAACGTCTCCGGTCACCGCATCGGCACGGCTGAAGTGGAAAGCGCGCTGGTGCTGCACGACAGCATCGCCGAAGCCGCCGTGGTCGGTTACCCCCACGACGTCAAAGGTCAGGGCATCTACGCCTTCGTCACGCCGATGAACGGCACCGAACCGAATGATGAACTGAAGAAAGAACTGCTCGCCCATGTCAGCAAGGAAATCGGCAGCTTTGCCAAACCGGACCTGATCCAGTGGGCGCCGGCCTTGCCGAAAACCCGTTCAGGCAAGATCATGCGGCGCATCCTGCGCAAGATCGCCTGCAACGAACTCGACAGCCTCGGCGACACCTCGACCCTGGCCGACCCGAGCGTGGTGCAAGGCCTGATCGACAAGCGCCTCAATCAGTAACACCTCGGGCGCGGTCAACCGGCCGCGCCCGCCCTTTCGCACTGAGTGGTCATGGAATTCATCCGCAGTCGTATCGAAAACCAGCTCATGAGCCTGACCGGGCTGTCCCTCGGCCAACTCGACCTGGAAAACCCCAAGGGCGACCCCGGCCTGTTCGGCCCCGACTCGATCAGTTGGCAGGTGCACGGCGATTTCAGCAGCATGTTGATCGGCGGTATCAGCGCGTTGTTGCTGCAAGCTTTGCATCCGCTGGCACTGGCCGGGGTTTGGGATCATTCGAATTTTCGTGAAGACATGCTCGGACGCTTGCGGCGCACCAGTCAGTTTGTTTCCGGCACCACCTTCGGTTCGCGGCGGGATGCCGATTGGCTGATCGAGAAGGTGCGCATCATTCACCTGCAAGTGGTCGGCACGGCGCCGGACGGACGTCCTTACGCGGCCAGCGATGCGGATTTGCTGACGTGGGTGCATGTGGCCGAGGTCAGTAACTTTCTCGCGGCGCATTTGCGTTATCGCAATCCGCAGTTGTCGGGGGCAGATCAGGATCGTTATTACGCGGAAATCGCCGTGATTGCCGAACGCCTCGGGGCGCGGAATGTGCCGAAATCGCGGCAAGCCGTAGCCGATTATCTGCAACGCATGCGCCCGCAGTTGCTGTGCGATGAGCGCAGCCGAGAAGTGTTGCGCCTATTGCTGGCCGCACCGGCGCCCAGTGTTCTGGCCCGGCCGTTTGGCGATCTGATGATGAAGGCCGGTATTGATCTGCTGCCGGACTGGGCCAGCGATATGCTCGATGTCCGCCAGAGTTCGCTGCAACGCCAGTTGATTCGCGCCAGCGTCAGACGCAGCGCACCGATGCTGCGCTGGGCGATGCGCAATGGTTCGGTGCAACGGGCCAAACGCCGGATGGGGCTGAGCTGACGCTCAGAGCTGCAAGCTGCAAGCTGCAAGCTGCAAGCTGCAAGATTTAAGCTTGGGGCTTGAAGCTTGGAGCTTGCAGCTCAGTAACTGCTAAACTCCCGCGCCCCCATTCTCTCCAGCAAGGCGCCCGCATGTCTTCCTTGAATCAGGCGCTGCGCGCCGCCCTCGATCAACGCCAGGATTTGCTGGCCGAGCTGCACCGCCAGGGCACCGATTGCTATCGGCTGTTCCACGGCAGCCAGGAAGGCGCCGGCGGTCTGACCATCGACCGCTATGGCCCGCAACTGCTGGTGCAAAGCTTCCACCAGACGCTGGAGCGGGACGACCTGCTGCAACTGCACGCCATGGTTAATCAGAGCCTGGGGCTGGAAACCTTGCTGGTCTACAACGACCGCTCGCGTGGCAACTCGCGCATTGACCGCGAAGACAGCGTCTATAAGGCTGACGAGGCGGCGCTGGCCGATCTGGTTGGCCACGAATGGGGTCTGAACTACCGTGTGCGTGGACGCCATGCCGGACAAGACCCGCTGCTCTTCCTCGACCTGCGCAACACGCGCGGCTGGGTCAAGGATCACGCCAAGGGCAAATCCGTGCTCAACCTGTTCGCCTACACCTGCGGCGTTGGCCTGAGTGCCGCCGCCGGTGGTGCGCGCGAAGTGTGCAATCTGGATTTCGCCGAAGGCAATCTGGCGGTCGGCCGTGAAAACGGTCTGCTCAACCCGCAATTGCCGCAGATGCAGTTCATCCAGTCCGATTACTTTCCGGCAATCCGGCAACTCGCCGGTCTGCCGATCAGTCAACGCCGTGGACAGAAACTGCCGAGCTACCAGCGCCTCGATCAGCGCCAATATGATCTGGTCCTGCTCGACCCGCCCGCCTGGGCCAAGAGTGCATTCGGCACCGTCGACCTGCTGCGCGACTACCAGAGCCTGCTCAAACCAGCCTTGCTGAGCACCGCCGACAACGGCGTGCTGATCTGCTGCAACAACCTGGCGAAAGTCAGCATGGACGACTGGCGCGAGCAGGTGCTGCGCTGTGCCGAGAAGGCCGGGCGACCGGTGCGCGAGTGGAGCGTGATGACCCCGGGCGCCGACTTCCCGTCCATGGACCAGCAACCGCCGCTGAAAACCCTGATCCTGAAGCTCTGAACCCGCCCGCGCGGCTAACAATTATCTAATGTGGGAGATTCTATGGTTGAGGGGAAGCCCTCAACTGACTTTTGCCTGATAT
>NZ_JBSVXS010000190.1:0-6955 GCF_054070155.1 Pseudomonas sp. SDT291_1_S447 | reverse complement strand
AAGTGTCAGACAAAATTAATTGACTGACACACCGCTATCGCGAGCAGGCTCACTCCTACATTTGACTGGGATGTCTGTTAGAGCGGGGCAGGCTCTTGAGTGGGCTTTGATTTGTCGATGCCGGGCACATGCAAGTTGCCCTCAGCCACTTGATCACCTTCAAGCTGCGGCTGCGTCACCCAGGTCAAAATGTCGTAGTAGCGACGAATGTTCGCCACAAAATGCACCGGCTCGCCACCCCGGGCGTAGCCATAACGCGTCTTGCTGTACCACTGCTTCTGCGACAGACGCGGCAGAATCTTTTTCACGTCCAGCCATTTGTCCGGGTTCAACCCTTCCTTGGCCGTCAGTTTGCGCGCGTCATCCAGGTGACCGCTGCCGACGTTATAGGCTGCCAGGGCAAACCAGGTGCGATCCGGTTCCTTGATCGAGTCGTCGAGCTGATCCTTCATATAAGCCAGGTATTTCGCCCCGCCCATGATGCTTTGCTTCGGATCGAGACGGTTGGATACGCCCATCGCTTGCGCAGTGTTCTGGGTCAGCATCATCAACCCGCGCACGCCGGTCTTCGAGGTAACCGTCGGCTGCCACAGCGATTCCTGATAACCAATGGCCGCCAGCAGGCGCCAATCGACTTTCTCTTTCTTCGCGTAGTTCTTGAAGTGCTGTTCGTATTTCGGCAGGCGCTGCTGCAAGTGCTGGGCGAAGGTCGTGGCGCCCATATAGCCGAGGACATCGACGTGGCCGTAATAACGATCCTTCAAGCGTTGCAGGGTGCCGTTTTTCTGCACCTTGTCCAGATACGCGTTGATCTCGTTGAGCAGACTGTTGTCTTCGCCCGGGCCGACCGCCCAGCTCTGGCTGCGCGCATCGCCGAGGTCGAAGGCCACACGAATGTTGGTGAAGTACACCTGATTCATCGCCACTTCGTTGGAGTCGACCAGGGTCAGGTCAATCTGCCCTTCATCGACCATGCGCAGTAGGTCGACCACTTCAACCGCATCGGACTCTTCGTATTCGATGCCGGGGAATTTCTTTTTCAGCTCCGCCAGTTGTTCAGCGTGGGTGCTGCCTTTAAGCACCATGATCTTCTTGCCGACCAGATCACCCGGATCGGTCGGCCGCGACTGGCCGTTGCGATAGATGATCTGCGGGGTGACTTCAAGGTAGGAGTGCGAGAAGCGCACCTGCTGCTTGCGCTGATCACTGCTGACCAGACCGGCGGCGGCCAGCACCGGGCCGTTGGGTTTGCCGATCTGGTTGAAGAGGTCGTCGAGGTTGTCGGCGGTCTCGATCTTCAGCTCGACACCCAAATCGTCGGCGAAGCGCTTCACCAGCTCGTATTCGAAGCCGGTTTCACCGCTGCGATCCTGAAAGTAGGTGGCGGGGCTGTTACGGGTAATCACCCGCAGCACACCATCCTCCTTTACGCGCTCGAGTGTGTTGGGTTTATCAACACAGCCACCGAGCATCAGGAAGAGTCCGGTTGCGATCAGCCATTTGGCGTACCGCGGACGCAAAGCCGTTGGGAAAAACATCTGCGCAGTATACGCAAACGGCCACGGGCGCCATATCTCGACAGTGCAGAGCGAGTCTGCTAGCGATCACAAAACCGAGCGAAACCCCATAGAAACGGGCCTTTACGGCTTTTTGTTACAGTAAAAATAAGCGGCCTCTGAACAGCTGATTTACCTGACTCTGAAGTCGGAAACACAGATTGATACCCGAGTGCAACCGTGCGTAGCGTTTCGGGTGATGTTGAGGGCGGTTTAGGCTAGAATGCACGGCCTCAAAGCACACCCCTTCCCGAGGCTGTCCCGAAGATGTTGATCCTGCGCGGCGCTCCTGCCCTTTCTGCCTTTCGCCACAGCAAACTCCTTGAGCAACTGAGCCAGAAGGTTCCAGCTGTCAGTGGCCTGTATGCTGAATTCGCTCACTTCGCCGAAGTCACCGGCGTCCTGACCGGCGACGAACAGCAGGTGCTAGCGCGCCTTCTGAAGTACGGCCCAAGTGTTCCGGTTCAAGAGCCGACCGGCCGTCTGTTTCTGGTGTTGCCGCGTTTCGGCACCATCTCGCCATGGTCGAGCAAGGCCAGCGACATCGCCCGCAACTGCGGCCTGAGCAAGATCCAGCGTCTGGAGCGCGGTATCGCCTTCTACGTGGCCGGTCAGTTCAGCGAAGCCGAAGCCCAGCAGATTGCCGACGTGCTGCATGACCGAATGACCCAGATCGTGCTGGCCAACCTCGAGCAGGCCGCCGGTCTGTTCAGCCACGCCGAGCCGAAGCCGCTGACTGCAATCGACATCCTCGGTGGTGGTCGCGCCGCGCTGGAAAAAGCCAACACCGAGCTGGGCCTGGCCCTGGCTGAAGACGAAATCGACTATCTGGTCGACGCCTTCAACGGCTTGAAGCGCAATCCGCACGACATCGAACTGATGATGTTCGCCCAGGCCAACTCCGAGCACTGCCGTCACAAGATCTTCAACGCCAGTTGGGATATTGATGGCGAGAACCAGGAAAAAAGCCTGTTCGGCATGATCAAGAACACCTACGTGATGCACAGCGAAGGTGTTCTGTCGGCTTATAAGGACAACGCCTCGGTGATCGTCGGCAACGTTGCCGGCCGTTTCTTCCCGAATCCTGAGACCCGCCAGTACGGCGCGGTGCAGGAGCCGGTGCACATCCTGATGAAGGTTGAAACCCACAACCACCCGACCGCGATCGCTCCGTTCCCGGGCGCATCGACCGGTTCCGGCGGCGAGATCCGTGACGAAGGTGCCACCGGCCGTGGCGCCAAGCCAAAGGCTGGCCTGACCGGTTTCACCGTTTCCAACCTGCAGATCCCGGGCTTCGAACAGCCGTGGGAAGTGCCGTACGGCAAGCCTGAGCGCATCGTTACCGCGCTGGACATCATGATCGAAGGCCCGCTCGGCGGCGCCGCGTTCAACAACGAATTCGGTCGTCCGGCCCTGACTGGCTACTTCCGTACCTTCGAACAGTCGATCACCACCCCGCACGGTGACGAAGTTCGCGGCTACCACAAGCCGATCATGCTCGCTGGCGGCATGGGCAACATCCGTGAAGAACACGTCAAGAAAGGCGAGATCGTCGTTGGCTCCAAGCTGATTGTTCTCGGCGGCCCGGCGATGTTGATTGGTCTGGGTGGCGGCGCCGCTTCCTCGATGGCCACCGGCACCAGCTCGGCGGATCTCGACTTCGCTTCCGTGCAGCGTGAAAACCCTGAAATGGAGCGTCGTTGCCAGGAAGTCATCGACCGTTGCTGGCAACTGGGCGACAAGAACCCGATCAGCTTCATCCACGACGTGGGTGCGGGCGGTTTGTCCAACGCCTTCCCGGAGCTGGTCAACGACGGCGACCGCGGTGGCCGTTTCGAACTGCGCAACATTCCAAACGACGAGCCGGGCATGGCCCCGCACGAAATCTGGTCCAACGAATCCCAGGAACGTTACGTTCTGGCCGTCGGCCCGGAAGACTTCGAGCGCTTCCAGGCGATCTGCGAACGTGAGCGTTGCCCGTTTGCCGTTGTTGGTGAAGCCACCGCCGAGCCGCAACTGACCGTGACCGACAGCCACTTCGGCAACAACCCGGTGGACATGCCACTGGAAGTGTTGCTGGGCAAAGCCCCGCGCATGCACCGTTCGGTGGTTCGCGAAGCGGAACTGGGTGATGACTTCGATCCGTCGAACCTCGACATCAGCGAATCCATCGAACGTGTTCTGCATCACCCGGCCGTGGCCAGCAAGAGCTTCCTGATCACCATCGGCGACCGTACCATCACCGGCCTCGTGGCCCGTGACCAAATGGTCGGCCCGTGGCAGGTCCCAGTGGCTGACGTTGCCGTCACCGCGACCAGTTTCGATGTCTACACCGGTGAAGCGATGGCAATGGGCGAGCGCACTCCGCTGGCACTGCTGGACGCTCCTGCGTCGGGCCGCATGGCCATCGGCGAAACCCTGACCAACATCGCTGCTTCGCGCATCAACAAGATCTCCGACATCAAACTGTCGGCGAACTGGATGTCGGCTGCTGGCCACCCGGGCGAAGATGCACGTCTGTACGACACCGTGAAAGCGGTCGGTATGGAACTGTGCCCTGAGCTGGGCATCACCATTCCGGTGGGCAAGGACTCGATGTCCATGGCCACTCGCTGGAACGATAACGGCGAAGAAAAAACCGTGACCTCGCCGATGTCGCTGATCGTGACCGGTTTCGCGCCAGTGGCTGACATCCGTCAGACCCTGACCCCGGAACTGCGCATGGACAAGGGCACCACCGACCTGATCCTGATCGACCTCGGTCGCGGGCAGAACCGTATGGGCGCTTCGATCCTTGCTCAGACACACGGCAAGCTCGGCAAACACGCACCGGACGTCGATGACGCCGAAGACCTGAAAGCCTTCTTCGCGGTGATCCAGGGCCTCAACGCCGACGGTCACCTGCTGGCTTACCACGACCGTTCCGACGGTGGTCTGCTGACCTCCGTGGTGGAAATGGCCTTCGCCGGCCACTGCGGTCTGAGCCTGAACCTCGACAGCGTTGCTGAGTCCTCGGCAGAAATCGCTGCGATCCTGTTCAACGAAGAACTGGGTGCAGTGATCCAGGTTCGTCAGGACGCCACGCCAGACATCCTCGCGCAATTCAGCGCGGCCGGTCTGGGCGACTGCGTGTCGGTGATCGGTCAGCCGATCAACAATGGCCAGATCAACATCACCTTCAACGGTGACACCGTGTTCGAAGGCCAGCGTCGTCTGCTGCAACGTACCTGGGCTGAAACCAGCTACCAGATCCAGCGTCTGCGCGACAACGCCGACTGCGCCGAGCAAGAGTTCGACGTGCTGCTGGAAGAAGACAACCCGGGCCTGAGCGTCAAGCTCAGCTACGACGTCAACCAGGACATCGCCGCGCCTTACATCAAGAAAGGCATCCGCCCACAGGTTGCCGTGCTGCGTGAGCAGGGCGTCAACGGTCAGGTGGAAATGGCGGCGGCGTTCGACCGCGCAGGTTTCAACGCGATCGACGTGCACATGAGCGACATTCTCGCTGGCCGTGTCGACCTGAACGAGTTCAAAGGTCTGGTGGCGTGCGGTGGTTTCTCCTACGGCGACGTGCTCGGCGCCGGTGAGGGCTGGGCCAAGTCGGCGCTGTTCAACAGCCGCGCCCGCGATGCGTTCCAGGGCTTCTTCGAGCGTAACGACAGCTTCACCCTCGGCGTGTGCAACGGTTGCCAGATGATGTCCAACCTGCACGAGCTGATCCCGGGCAGCGAGTTCTGGCCGCACTTCGTGCGTAACCGCTCCGAGCAGTTCGAAGCGCGCGTGGCGATGGTGCAGATTCAGGAATCGAACTCGATCTTCCTGCAAGGCATGGCCGGTTCGCGTATGCCGATCGCCATTGCTCACGGTGAAGGTCACGCCGAGTTCTCCAGCGAAGAAGCACTGCTGGAAGCCGATCTGTCGGGTTGCGTGGCGATGCGTTTCGTCGACAACCATGGCAAGGTCACCGAGAAGTATCCGGCTAACCCGAACGGTTCGCCGCGCGGGATTACCGGTCTCACCAGTCGTGATGGCCGTGTGACGATCATGATGCCGCACCCGGAGCGTGTGTTCCGCGCGGTGCAGAACTCGTGGCGTTCGGAAGACTGGAACGAAGACGCACCTTGGATGCGTATGTTCCGTAATGCACGCGTCTGGGTGAACTAAGGCCTGTGTACAAGCTGGCGTTTTTTGTTCCTGACAGTCATGTCGAGGTGGTCAAAGGGGCTGTGTTCGCTGCGGGTGGTGGGCGGATCGGTGACTATGACCACTGTGCGTGGCAGGTGCTTGGGTCTGGTCAGTTTCGGCCTTTGGACGGTAGTCAGCCGTTCGTTGGTGAAGCGGGGCAGGTTGAGCGGGTTGAGGAATGGAAGGTTGAGCTTGTGGTGGCGGATGAGTTGATCGTGGCTGTTGTGGCTGCGCTGAAGCTCAGTCATCCGTACGAGACGCCGGCTTATGAGGTGTGGCGGCTGGAAGATTTCTGATCTTTCTTGCTGCTTAAACAGGAAACCCGCAGATGAGTGATTGTCTGCGGGTTTTTTGTTGCCTGCGATTTGCTTTTCTGTAGGAGTGAGCCTGCTCGCGATGGCACCCTGACAGGCGACCATGCTCTGGCTGACTGAGTGAATATCCGTTTCTTCGGGGGCTGCGGCTGGCGGTTTCGCCCTTACGGCGACTCACTTTTTTACAAACGCCTAAAAAAGTAAGCAAAAAACGCTTGCCCCAACGTTCGGCCCGCTCGCTAAAGCTCGGGGTTCCTTCGCTCCGGAATTCATCCGGGCGCATCGCCTCCGGTTTGCTTCGCTGCACCTCCTCTCGATGCATTTGGCTACGCCAAACGGTCGCTGCGCTCCCACCCCCGGATAAATCCCTCCACTCAGCCTGCCGACGGGGCCGGTGGATCAAGATCAAAAGCAGGCGAGCTGACACTCGGCCTATTGAGTGGTGAAGAGCACGGGGTGTTCGGCTTTTGATTTGTGTTGGAGCTGCCCCTCACCCCAGCCCTCTCCCGAGGGAGAGGGGGCCGATTTTTGGGCTTTTCAGGATCTGAATTCGACTCGGTATTTCACGTCAGCGTAGATCCACCAAACACCCCGGTCAGTCCCCTCTCCCTCTGGGAGAGGGCTAGGGTGAGGGGCTTTTGATCTGTTTGAGAATCTGAGTTCGACTCGGTATTTCACGTCGGCGTACATCCACCAAACACCTCGATCAGTCCTCTTGCCCTCTGGGTGAGGAGAAGGGTGAGGGGCTTTTGATCTGTTTGAGAATCTGAGTTCGGCTCGGTATTTCACGTCGGCGAACATCCACCAAACACCTCGGTCAGTCCCCTCGCCCTCTGGGTGAGGGGAGGGTGAGGGGCTTTTGATCTGTTTGAGAATCTGAGTTCGGCTCGGTATTTCACG
>NZ_JBSVXS010000189.1:0-7014 GCF_054070155.1 Pseudomonas sp. SDT291_1_S447 | reverse complement strand
AAGATCGCAGCCTGCGGCAGCTCCTACATGATGGACGCCCTCTTCTGTAGGAGCCGCCGCAGGCTGCGATCTTTTCCGCGACACACGGATGATGTCGGCGATTCACCAACAGGCTTCACCGAAACCAAAACAATAACTACCGAACCGGGCGGCGCCTGCATGGCCCCGCCACGGCCTCGGCCATCCGAAATCTGCCGATTTCACGGAGCAATCACACATGAGTGCCTCACCCGATCTCGCCGCAGCCGTTGCCGACAGCGATGCCGAACAACTGCGCAAACTGGGCTACACCTCGAACTTCAACCGCAGCATGAGCCTGTGGGAAAACTTCGCGTTGGGCTTCACTTATCTGTCACCGGTCGTAGGGGTTTATACCCTCTTCGGCCTGTGCCTCGCCGCCGGCGGCCCACCGATGTTCTGGGCCTACTTGCTGGTCGGTTGCGGCCAGTTGCTGGTGTGCCTGATCTTCGGCGAAGTGGTTTCGCAGTTCCCGATTTCCGGCGGCGTTTACCCGTGGGCACGCCGATTGGTCGGTAAAAAATGGGCGTGGATGGTCGGCTGGATCTACTCCATCGCCCTCTGCGTTACCATCGCCGCCGTTGCGGTCGGCGCTGGCCCGTACCTGGCCGCCATGCTCGGTTTTGAGCCAAGCAACAACACCAACATCGTCATCGCCCTGGTGCTGACCCTGTTCGCCACACTGGTCAACCTCAGCGGCACCAAAGTGCTGGCGCGCATCGCCATGTTCGGCTTTCTCTGCGAACTCGTCGGCGCGGTGATCGTCGGCGTTTACCTGCTGATCTTCGAGCGTCATCAGCCGCTCAGCGTGCTGTTCAACACCTTCGACATCAGCGTCGATGGCTCATACCTGCCGGCGTTCCTCACCGCCTCGCTGGCCGGGATGTTCCTCTACTACGGCTTCGAGGCCTGCGGCGATGTTGCCGAAGAAACCCCTAACCCGAGCGCGAAAATCCCGGTGGCCATGCGTATGACCATCTACATCGGCGGCATCGCGGCGATGTTCGCCTGCCTCGCGCTGATCCTCGCCGTATCGGACATGCAAGCGGTGATCAACGGCACCGACAAAGACCCGGTCACCACCATCCTCAACAACGCCTTCGGCCCGGTCGGTTCGAAAGTGGTGATGGGCGTGGTGATGATTTCCTTCATCTCCTGCGTCATCAGCCTACAAGCCGCGGCCAGCCGCCTGCTGTACTCCTACGCTCGCGACGAAATGGTCATCGGCAGCCGACTGCTGAAAAAGATTTCTCCTACCACCCAAGTACCGGTTGCCGCACTGTTCGTGTCCGGCGTCCTACCGGCCCTGATCATCGCCCTCGGCTTCTTCCTGCAAGACGCCGTGGCCACCATCGTCAGCTTCGCCGCCATCGGCATCTACCTCGCGTTCCAGATGATCGTCCTGGCCGCGCTGTACGCCCGCAGCAAAGGCTGGAAACCGAGCGGCAAATTCATCCTCGGCGCATGGGGCTGGCCGGTGAACATCGGCGCGCTGGTGTACGGCGTTGGCGCAATCATCAACATGGCCTGGCCACGTACGCCGGATGCGGCGTGGTACGTGAACTATGCGATGGTGTTGAGTACTGCGATCGTGATTGGGTTGGGCTTGGTTTATATGTGGATTGGCAAGCCGTATGACCATGGCAAGGCGCCGGCTGGGGATGCGTGGAAGGTGAGTCGCTAAGAATCAATACCTGCCCGCAAGGATGCGGGCACGGTTAACAGTGCTAGATCCGTTGGGGTGTGGATAACGCTTCAAATGCATCCATCAACAAATGGATTTCGGTACTTGGATTAGGCTCGCCACTGGCCACTGCGTCTTCTAGTACTTTCGGCGCCAGCGTTCTAGCCCGGTGAAAGGGCTCACCCAGCAACTGAGCAAAATAGCTGATGCCTTTACCCTTCTCATAATTCGCCATGTTGGGCTTAGTCTTCAAACTCTTGCTCACCAGATCACCCGGAGAGTTTTTCCCGGCAGACCTGAAGGGTTTTCGGCTAAAGCCAAAGTGCAAAAGAAGCCAAAATTCAAAGCATGGATACGACGCGATAACTGTGATTTTTGGATGAGACTTCGCTTCACTCAATGCACGTTCAAAACACAGGTGAGTATCACGATCCAAGACGCAGAAGACTTTGTCGAAGTGCGCTTGTCGCCTCATCGCTCGATCGACGATGCCGCTCGGATGAGTTACACCGCAGTGGACGATTTCAACCTTTGCCCGAGCACGAAAGTGCAGTGCCGCCTCTTCCAGATAACGCTTACCTGACTTGCTGTCTTCGCAGAGCACCAAAACATTAGGCTGGGGCTTAAAGCGTGAGGCTTTTCGATCGAACGACTTATTCGAACTCACCATTGTCAGCCCCGCCTTATCAGCGGCAATCCGCGGTAACGCCCTTCGAAGTAGCGCTTCTCGACGTCCTCACTTTCCTGACCTTCAAAGTCGTGCACGGAAAACAGATGCGTGGCAGCGTGAGCATCGCGTTCTGTAATCCAGAATTGATCGCGACGTAGAATTTTCTCATTCATCAGATGGGTGTCGTGGGTGGTGAAAATCAGTTGCGTATTCAGCCCGTTGTCCAGATGTCTGGCGATCAAATCGGCGACGATTTCAGGGTGCAGACTGCTGCTCAACTCATCGACACTGAGAACACCGCTGCCACCGGCCTGATTCATCATGAACCACGGCAGCCAGAAACCAATCAGGTTCTTCGTGCCGCAAGACTCTTCCGAAAAATCAAACTCGGCTTCACCCGACATACTCGAGTGTGTGAGCGTCAGCTTGTCCCGTTGCGCGGCGGCAATGAACTCCTTAAGCGTGAGTTTTCTGTTATCGGCAGCCGAAACAGAATCATCCGGACTGAGTTGAATCGCTGATACCGGAATATCCAGCGCGCAGAGAAAATCACGTAAGTCGCTCGTATGGCTTTTAACCATCTGAAGAAATCGAATCGAAGCTGTGGTTAAACCGGGCATGTTGTTCTGCTCAATCACCAGCAGACCACTTTGAAACCAGGAAAACGGTACGCGCAGTTGCATCAGTTCTTCACTGCTGTGAATCACCGCTTGTGCGATAAACAACATCTTGGGGCTGGTCAAACGCTGCCATGCGCGATGGACTTCCTTGCCCCCCTCAAGGGTTTCGCCGAAAAGATAGTGCTCGCCCTGCGCATCAACCTGACGCTTGTACAGCAATGTCTCCTTTCCTTCTGGAAAGCAGAGCAATTGCTCATGAACAATCCGTTGCGCCGTCAAACCAAGGACAAATCGATAGCGCAAACCACCTTGAACAAAGTCGTACTCAAAAGTACTGGGTTCATCTTTCAGTGTTTCGTCGAAACGAAACGCTGAAACGGGTAACGCGGCATCTAGCGTGTCAGCTGGTATCGCCAATAAGCTCCCGACGACGCCCATCGCTCGAATCAACGATGACTTGCCGGACGCATTCGGTCCATAAATCGCAGCGACCTTGAGCAGTTCCGGAAGCTTTTCCGTATTCGTGGATGCTTTGAATGTGTTGAGTGATTTACTCAGAAGAGGGCTCGCCGCCATGGACAGGGTTTGCCGGTCCCTGAACGAGCGGAAATTGGAAACTGAAAACTCGATCAACATGGAGAAACCTGCAGTTCATTCCGTGGATCCGAATAGATAAAGGAAAAACGACGGCTTGGGCGTTTGGTTGCTGTTGGCACTGCAAAATCAGGCATTTCCTACAAATACAGCCTTCAGAGATAGGCCCGCTTTCCTACAGTAGGTGTCGATAGAGCCGACTTGGCGTCGTAGGTTGCTAGCCGATAGGCTTTCTCTCGGCAGCGAAATCAGCGGCCCGGTGTCGGAGCCGGAGTAAATATCAAAACGGCGTGACCGCACTCATTTGAGTGGCGGCTCTATTCTCAATATTGGAGTCGAAAAATGCCTAATCACGTACAAATTCCTTCTGAAAGCTCCGCTTTCTTCACCCCCACCATCTTCACTCGCCACAACCGCTTCCTCCACGCCTTCATGCAAGACCACGAAGCCTGGTTCTGTGTTCAGGATCTCGGTCGCTTGATGGGCTATCCGCTAAACGAACGTCTCACCCTGAAACTCGATCCCGATCAGCGTCGCCATGTCCTTCTGCGTCGGGACGGCGAAATCATCGATTGCGCGATGGTCAGCGAATCCGGCCTGTTCGCCCTGCTCGTCCATCACTTCGTCCCGGAAAACCGACACCTGCGCCAATGGCTGAGCCATGAAGTCATCCCGATGCTGCGCGAAACCCATTCAAGCTCTGTGAAAAACCACCCCAGCGTGAGTTCGATGCATTGGGCAGGCATCACCGTGCCGTTGCTGCACTGGCAACAGCAGGCGTGGGTCAAATGGCGGGATGTGCCGGAGTTGATGCAAGGCCAGCGGCCGTATCCGGTTCTGGCCACTTGCAGCTAAAGCTCATAAACAAGAAACCTATGGCGAGGGAGCAAACTCCCTCGCCATAGGTTTAGCGTGTCCATCTCTAGCGAGTTGAATTCAAATGAGCAGAACCGTACTCAAATTTCCTCAGATTGAGGAAGTCATTCCCTGTGATGAAAGCTTTGCGATCTCTTACCTGAAACTAAACGACAGTGCCGAGCTTCAGAAAGCCATTCACGTCGGCATCACCGATGCCGACGCAGGCAATTTGATTGACCTGGCCACCGTAAAAGCCAAATGGCTTTCACGGTGCCCACCCCAGCGTTAAAACCGCGAAACACTCCGCATCGCATCCACCAGATACCGCATCGCAATCCGGTCATTCTCCGAAAGCTCCCGATATCGCTCAACCAGTTTCACTTCGTCAGAGCTGAGCCGACGCCTTTTGCGGCCGCTGCCAAGGCAGGGAAAGATGCCCAGCATGTCGGTGATACCTTGTATTTTTGCCATGGACGATGTCCTTCAATACTTCAAAGAATTGCTAAACCACCACATCGCCCTGCCCCTTACAGCAGCGCCGTGTGCCCTACCGGTCAGCACCGGTCATGCCCATAGAATAGAAATTAAATCGGCGCTGAAAAGCGGTTTTTAGAGTAATTAGTCGAAAAAAGCAGATATGCCGTGTAAATCAGAATGCCCTGTCAGATATTTAACCGACATGTCTTGTTTCATTGACACACTGGCGCGGTGAATCAACGAATTTTGCATTGCGAGCGAACCGTTTAAGCTAGCGGGCATCTGTTAATAGTCCGTTGCGTTTGGCCGAAGGCTTGTCCGAACCGTTATTTCTGATCCAGCACGTGCCAGGAACGGCGCGGGATTGCTCACGACAGGTTGTATTTATGCACCGCAGGAATTTGCTCAAAGCGTCCATGGCCATTGCGGCTTACACCGGTCTTTCGGCCACTGGCCTGCTGGCCACCCGCGCGTGGGCGGCCAATGGCGGCGCCGCCGATGGCGAGGCGCAGGCCTTCGACTTCGAAGCGCTGAAGCGCCAGGCCAAGCAACTGGCTGGCAGCGCCTATCAGGACACCAAACAGATGCTGCCGCCAACCCTGGCGACCATGACCCCGCAGAACTTCAACGCGATCCGCTACGACGGCGAGCATTCGCTGTGGAAGGAAAACAAGGGTCAGCTGGACGTACAGTTCTTCCACGTCGGCATGGGGTTCCGTCAGCCGGTGCGCATGTACAGCGTCGACGCCAAGACGCGCACTGCCCGCGAAGTGCATTTCCGCCCGGCACTGTTCAACTATGAAAACACTTCAGTCGACACCCAGCAGCTCAAGGGTGACCTCGGTTTTGCCGGCTTCAAGCTGTTCAAAGCGCCGGAGCTGGATCGTCACGATGTGTTGTCGTTCCTCGGCGCCAGCTATTTCCGTGCGGTAGACGCCACTGGCCAATATGGCCTCTCGGCGCGCGGCCTGGCGATCGATACCTACGCGAAAAAACGCGAAGAATTCCCTGACTTCACCAAGTTCTGGTTCGAGACACCGGACAAGAACGCCACCCGATTTGTGGTGTATGCCCTGCTCGACTCGCCGAGTGCCACTGGCGCCTACCGTTTCGACATTGATTGCCAGGCCGAGCGCGTGGTGATGGAAGTCGATGCACACATCAATGCGCGCACGGCGATCGAGCAACTGGGCATTTCGCCGATGACCAGCATGTTCAGCTGCGGCACCCACGAGCGCCGCATGTGCGACACCATCCACCCGCAAATCCACGACTCGGATCGTCTGGCGATGTGGCGCGGCAACGGCGAGTGGATCTGCCGTCCGCTGAATAACCCGGCGACCCTGCAATTCAATGCGTTTGCCGACACCGACCCGAAAGGTTTCGGTCTGGTGCAGACCGACCACGAGTTCGCCAATTATCAGGACACCGTCGACTGGTACAGCAAGCGTCCGAGCCTGTGGGTAGAACCGACCACGGCGTGGGGTGAAGGCTCTATCGATCTGTTGGAAATTCCTACCACTGGCGAGACCCTCGACAACATCGTGGCGTTCTGGACCCCGAAAAAACCGGTCGCTGCCGGCGATTCGCTGAACTATGGCTACAAGCTCTACTGGAGCGCGCTGCCGCCGGTGAGCACGCCGTTGGCCCGCGTACACGCGACCCGTTCCGGCATGGGCGGCTTCACCGAAGGCTGGGCACCGGGCGAGCATTATCCGCCGGTTTGGGCGCGTCGTTTTGCCGTGGACTTCACTGGTGGCGGTCTGGATCGACTGCCGCCGGGCACCGGGATCGAGCCGGTGGTGACCTGCTCGAACGGCAAGGTGCAGGACTTCAGCGTGCTGGTGCTGGATGACATCAAGGGTTACCGGATCCTGTTCGACTGGTACCCGACCAGTGACAGCGTGGAGCCGGTGGAACTGCGGTTGTTTATCCGCACCAATGACCGCACGTTGAGCGAGACCTGGTTGTACCAGTACTTCCCGCCGGCGCCGGATAAGCGCAAATACCCTTGATGATTTGAGGCGCCTGCATGGGTCTCTTCGCGAGCAAGCTCGCTTGTATGGTAGGACTTGAAGGGAGGAGGAGGGACA
>NZ_JBSVXS010000188.1:0-7151 GCF_054070155.1 Pseudomonas sp. SDT291_1_S447 | reverse complement strand
TCGCATTTCAAATGTGGGAGCGAGCTTGCTCGCGAAGGGGCCAGCCCATCCAGCAATAATCTGTCAGACCAAAACCAATCCAGCCAACACCACCATCTCCAGCAATTCCAGCAACGCACCCGCCGTATCACCCGTCGTCCCGCCCAACCGCCGCATCATCACCTGCCGTAGCCAGACAAACACAACGACCGAAATCACCAGCGCAACAACGGCTCCCAACCCGGCGATCACCACGCAGGCCAGCGCACTCATGCCAAGCACCCACCACCCGGCCTTGCGCGGCAAATGGTCCGCCAACGCCTGCCCCAATCCGCCCGCACGCACATAGGGCGTGGTCAGAAACAACCCCAACAGCGCCGCCCGCCCAAGCAACGGCACGATGATCAACGCGATTCCATGCCCCTGCTCGATCAACGCCAGCAGCGCAGCAAACTTGAGCAACAACACCAACACCAGCGTCACCACCGCAATCGGCCCGCTGCGCGGGTCTTTCATGATTGTCAGCGTACGCTCGCGATCACCAAAACCGCCGAGCCAGGCATCGGCGCTATCGGCCAGGCCATCCAGGTGAAGTGCGCCGCTGAGCAACACCCACACCGTCAGCAACAACGCCGCATGCAGCAGCAACGGCGCGCCGCTCAAGGCGAGATTCAACGCCCACAGGATCACCCCGAACAGCAGCCCCACCAACGGATAAAACAGCAGCGACCGCCCCAGCTGTTCCGGCTCAGGCATGCCCGCCAAGCGAATCGGCAGGCTGCTGAGAAATTGCAGGGCGATCCACAGCGGCAACATGTCAGTGACCTTCCTTGAGCGAACCATCAGTTTCGATCGTCAGCGCAAACAACGCGCCGTGAGCGACTTCGACATTGAGCAGTTGTTCGCGCGGCAACCCTCGCGCTTGCGCCAGCAGCAAGCGCATCACCCCGCCGTGACTGATCAGCAGAACCCGCTCACCGGCGTAAGCACTTTGCAGGCGCGCAACGGCCGCCAGCACCCGAGCCGCGAACTCGCTGACTGGTTCACCCTGCGGCGGCGTGAACGAATACGGATCGGCCCAGAACAGCCCCAACGCTTCGGCATCCGTCTCCATCAACGCCGCCGCACTCTGCCCTTCCCATGCGCCGAAATGCAGTTCCTGCAGATCCTTGTCCAGATGCACTGACAGGTTCAGTTGCTCACCCAGCTCTGCGGCAAACCGCGCACAACGTTGCAACGGCGAACTGACGATCCGATCCCACGGACCGCCCTCGACCACGGCCCCACGCATCTGCGCCCAACCCTTTTCGGTCAGCGCATCGTCGAGGCTGCCGCGCAAACCACCGCCGAGCTCAGTCTCACCATGGCGTAGCAGATCCAGATGCAAGGTCATGCCGGACGATCCGCCACTGCAGCTTCGGCGAATGTCGCCATCTGCCCGTGCAGATCACAGGCCAGACGCAACAATGGCACCGCCAGCGCCGCGCCACTGCCCTCGCCCAGACGCAAACCGAGTTCCAGCAACGGCTCGGCCTGCAGGGTTTCCAGCACATGACGATGGCCCGGCTCCGCGCCACGATGACCGAACAGCAACCACTCGCGGCACTCAGGATTCAAACGCACCGCGACCAACGCAGCGACCGTGCAGATAAAACCGTCGACCAGCACCGCAACGCCTTCTTGAGCCGCCGACAGATAGGCACCGACCAGCGCGGCGATTTCAAAACCGCCGAGATTGAACAGCGTCTGCAAGGCATCGCCACGTTGTGCGGCGTGCAATGCCAGCGCACGCTCGATCACTTGTGCTTTATGGCTGACGCCTTCGGCATTCAGCCCGGTGCCGGGGCCGGTCAGATGCGCCACCGGGCAATCGAGCAAGGCGCAGGCCATGGCACTCGCCGCGGTGGTGTTGCCAATACCCATTTCGCCGCCGATGAACAACTGCGCGCCCGCCGCTTTCGCCCGTAACAGACTGTCGCGACCGGCCTGCAAGGCGAGTTCGCCCTGAGCCTGAGTCATTGCCGCACCCTGAGCGAAGTTCGCCGTACCCGCGCCAATGTTCAAATGACGCACACCCGGCAGGTTCAGCGCTGGATTGACTGTGCCCAGATCGACCACTTCCAGCTGCGCGCCGAGCTGCCGCGCCAACACACTGATCGCCGCACCGCCGCTGACAAAGTTGAGCAGCATCTGCCCGGTGACTTCCTGCGGGAACGCCGAAACACCTTCAGCGACCACGCCGTGATCACCGGCAAAAATCGCGATCCACACTTGCGAGAGCGTCGGTTTGACCTGGCCTTGCAGGCCGGCCAATTGCACCGCGACCGATTCCAGACGCCCCAGCGAACCCGCCGGTTTGGTCAGTTGCTGTTGCCGCGCCGTCGCTTGTTCAACGACGTTGAGATCGACCGGTTTGCACGGGTTCAGCCACCAGGTTTGAGTCATAACGCAGGTCCTTTCAGAGTCAGGGGCAGGCCGGCGACGGTCAGGACAACACGCTGACAGCGCTCGGCCAGAGCTTGATGCAGCCAACCGGCTTCATCGACGTAGCGGCGAGTCAATTCGCCCAGCGGCACGACACCCATTCCGGTCTCGTTGCTGACAAAAATGATTTCACCCGGCAAAGACGCCAGGCATTCGAGCAAGGCCTCGCGCTCGGCAGCGAGGCGTTCGGCGTCATCGAGCATCAGCAGATTGGTCAGCCACAGGGTCAGGCAATCGACCAGCAGGCAACGCTCGGCACTGGCCGATTCGCGCAGGACGCGGGCCAATTCCAGCGGCTCTTCGATGAGTGCCCAGTCGGCGGGACGGCGGGCGCGGTGATGGGCGACGCGGTCGCTCATCTCGCCATCGAGCGGTTGGCTGGTGGCGATGTAGGTGACCGAGAGGTTGCTGTCGCTGGCGAGTTTTTCGGCCAGACGACTTTTGCCGGAGCGGGCGCCGCCGAGGATCAGTTGGAGCATGGGGGGACATCCTGAAAATTATATGTTGAAGCCACAGGCGCTATCGCGAGCAGGCTCACTCCTACAAGGGATCTCGAGCAACCCTGAGTTCTGTGTAAAACACATAACCCTGTAGGCCTTCGCCTGCTCGCGATGAGGCCATTAAATTCACCTCAAATCCCACAGAGCCGACGCAACAACCCAGTATCCAGATGCTTCTCCACCAGATCCGCCAGCCGTTCGATATCGCGCTCGCGCAAGCCGTGGTAATCCACCGCCTGCACATCGCTCAACCCGGCCCAGCACAGCAACGCTGCACTCGCCGTCGGCGATTCAAACAGGCCATGCAGATAGGTGCCGAACACTTGTCCGTCAGCACTTTGTGCACCGTCGCAACGACCGTCGTCCAGGTACACCGCCGCATTCTCCAGCGCCGGGCCGCTGGTCACGCCAGCATGAATTTCATAGCCACTGACCTCAGCATCTTCCAGCGCCAGCTGTCCACGCACATTGCGCAACTGCTTCTCTGCCTCAAGTGTGGTTTCGAACGCCAGCAAGCTCAAACCGGCACTCGTGCCCGGCGCACCTTCAAGTCCGAGTGGGTCATGCACCTGCTCGCCGAGCATCTGCAGACCGCCACAGATCCCCAGCAGTTTGCCGCCATAACGCAAGTGCCGAGAGATCGCCGTATCCCAGCCATTGGCACGCAGGTAGGCCAGATCGCTACGCACACTCTTCGAGCCCGGCAGGATGATCAGATCGGCAGCAGGAATCGCCTGTCCGGGACCGACAAATTGCAGATCAACCTGCGGATGCAGACGCAGCGGATCAAAATCGGTGTGGTTGCTGATGCGCGGCAGCACCGGCACCACCACTTTCAGCACTTGTTCGGCCTTGTCGGTCTGGCGTTGATCAATGCCGTCCTCGGCCTCAAGGTGCAGATCCATCACATAGGGCAACACGCCCACCACTGGTTTGCCGGTGCGCTGTTCCAGCCAGTCGAGACCCGGTTGCAGCAAGGCGATGTCGCCACGGAAGCGATTGATGATGAAACCTTTGACCCGCGCCTGTTCGCTCGGCGACAGCAACTCCAAGGTGCCAACCAAGTGCGCGAAAACCCCGCCGCGATTGATATCGGCAATCAGCAGCACCGGGCAATCCACCGCTTCGGCAAAGCCCATGTTGGCGATGTCACCGGCGCGCAGATTGATCTCGGCCGGCGAGCCCGCGCCTTCGACCATCACCAGCGGATAGGCGGCGCTGAGTCGCTCGTGAGAAGCCAAAACAGCTTTCATCGCGATGGCTTTGTAGTCGTGATATGCCACGGCATTCATCGACGTCACCGCGCGACCATGAATGATCACTTGCGCGCCGGTGTCGCTGTTCGGCTTGAGCAGCACCGGGTTCATATCGGTGTGCGGTTCAAGAAACGCCGCTTGCGCCTGCACCGCCTGCGCGCGACCGATCTCACCGCCGTCGGCAGTCACGGCGCTGTTGAGCGCCATGTTCTGTGGCTTGAACGGTACGACCGCCACGCCTTGACGCGTCGCCCAGCGGCATAACGCCGTCACTAGTGTGCTTTTACCGGCATCGGAAGTGGTGCCCTGCACCATCAGGGTGGTCATGGGTGGTCCTTGGCAAAAGCGATTAAAGCCTGTTCGAGACGCGCCTCTTCAGCCTCGTCGGCAGGCAGGCCAAAGCGCAAACTGCTGTTATGGGTAAAGATGCGCAGGAGGATGCCGCGACGGGCCATGAATTCATGCAGCATTTCGGCATGCTCGGTGATCAGCCACTGGAACAGCGCACAGCCGCCCTGCGGCTTGAAGCCGTAGCGCCCAAGCAGCGCTGCCAGCCGTTCACTGGCCTCATCACTGCGAATCCGTTGGCGTGTGTGCCCTTCGGTGTCTTGCAGACACGCTTGCCCGAGCACCCGCGTCGGCCCGCTCACCGCCCATGGCCCGACCTGTTCGGCGAGCAGTTTGAGCAACTTGCGCTCGGCCAGGACAAAGCCCAGACGCACCCCGGCCAGACCGAAAAACTTGCCGAACGAACGCAACACGATCAGCCCGACTTGATGCGCATGCGGGGCCAGGCTCAGTTGCGGCGTGTTATCCATGAAAGCTTCGTCAACCACCAGCCAGCCACCGCGCCGGGCGAGCCGCGCATGCCAGTCGAGCAGGCGTGCCGGGGTCAGACTCAGGCCAGTCGGGTTGTTCGGGTTGACCACCACCAGCACGTCGAGGCTGTCGAGAAAAAATTCGACTTCCTGCTCCAACACTTCGCGCACGATGTAACCGCTACGCCGCCACGCTTCGGCGTGTTCGGCATAACACGGTGACAACACGCCGACCTTGCCGGCCCGGCGCAAGCGCGGCAGCAACTGGATGGCCATCTGCGAACCGGCCACCGGCAGCACTTGCGCGGCACCGTAGTAATCGCACGCGGCTTGCTCCAGCCCGTCGTCGGTTTCCGGCAAACGCGCCCAGGCGCGCAGCGGAATTTCCGGGATCGGGAACGGCCACGGCGCGAGGCCGCTGGACAGGTCGAGCCAGTCCGCCTCGGCAATGCCGTAATCGTGTGCCGCCTTGCGCAGCCGGCCACCGTGCTCAAGCATAGAATTCAGCCCCCACGCAGAGAATCAGCAGCCATAACCATACCCCGCGCTGGACCAATTGCCAGCCACGGTCGATGGAATCTGCGTCAGCCGCTGCGCCCTCGCCAAGCTGCGGACGGTCGTGAAGTTCACCGTGGTAAATCGCCGGCCCACCCAATTCCACGCCCAGTGCACCAGCGCCGGCAGCCATCACCGGGCCAGCGTTGGGGCTGTCCCATTGCGGCGCCTGGGTGCGCCAGCACTTCAACGCGAGTCGGGTTTTGCCGAGCAGCGCGTAGGTCAACGCCACCAGACGCGCAGGAATGTAGTTGAGCACGTCGTCGATTTTCGCCGCCGCCCAACCGAAACGTTCGAAGCGTTCGTTGCGATAGCCCCACATCGCATCCAGCGTATTGCTCAAGCGATAAAGAACCACGCCCGGCGCACCCGCCACGACAAACCAGAACAGCGCAGCGAACACCGCGTCACTGCCGTTTTCCAGCACCGACTCGGTGGCGGCGCGGGCGACGGCGGTGCTGTCGAGTTCATCGGTCTGGCGGCTGACCAGATAGCCGACGCGTTTGCGCGCCTCGTCCAGATCATCCGCACGTAAAGCAGCAGCCACCGGCGCGACATGCTCACCAAGGCTGCGCATGCCGAGGGCGCAATACAACGCGAGAATCTCGACGACCCAACCCACGTACGGCGCCCAGGAAAACGCCGTGGCGAGCAAGGTCAGCGGCAGCACGGCGATAACCCACGCAGTGACGCCATGGCTGCGCCAGCCACGACCACCGGCGTTGAAACGTTGCTCGATGCGCACGGCAAAATTGCCAAACGCCACCAGCGGATGCCAGCGTTTCGGTTCACCGAGCAGCGCATCCAGCGCAACCGCAGCGACACTCAACAACGCCACACTCATTGACTCACTCCCCAATAATTTTCATACAGCAACTCATTGAGCGGCCGCGCCTGCGCCCACCCTTCGAGTACCAGCATCGGCGCCGGATAGAATTCCTTGACCGGGCCCAGACATAAAACCGCCAGAGGTTTTGCGCCTTCGGGCAACTTCAAAAGATCAGCCAGTGCCTGAGGCTCGAACAGTGAAACCCAACCCATGCCCAGACCTTCGGCGCGCGAGGCCAGCCACAGATTCTGGATTGCGCAGGACAGCGAGGCCATGTCCATTTCCGGCAGCGTGCGGCGACCGAAGATGTGTTTTTCGCGATCGTCCATCAGCGCCGCGACCAGCACTTCGGCGCAGTCGTTGATGCCTTCGACTTTAAGTTTCATGAACTCGTCGCTGCGCTCGCCGAGGGCTTCTGCGGTTCGGATGCGTTCCTCTTCCACAAGATTCTGGATCTCGCCGCGCAGGGTACGGTCGCTGATGCGAATGAAGCGCCAGGGCTGCATCAGGCCGACGCTTGGGGCCTGGTGGGCGGCTTCCAGTAGTCGGCGCAGCAATTCCGGTTCGACGCTGCCGCCGATGAAATGGCGCATGTCGCGGCGCTCGGCGATGGCTCGATAAACCGCTTCGCGCTCGGTTTCGGTAAATGAGTTGTCGGTCATGGCCCCATCGCTGGCAAGCCAGCTCCCACAGGGGATTGCATTTCTTCAGGAAGCTCACCGTCCACTGT
>NZ_JBSVXS010000187.1:0-7203 GCF_054070155.1 Pseudomonas sp. SDT291_1_S447 | reverse complement strand
TGATCTTAGAAACCAAGATCAAAAGATCGCAGCCTTCGGCAGCTCCTACATGAGGTTTGCATTACCTCAAAAAATTTATGAACTTCCCCCATCACTGGGTGTCAAGCCCCGGTCACCGGGAAGTGGGGAAACCCACAGCCTCCTCAAGTCCCTGTAACAACTGGAAATAATTTCTTGGCGCACTAGTTGCAAAACACCATCACCCCTTCCTTGATGAGGCGGCTGGTGATGGACAGAACAACGCGTGACCCAAGCAACACCTTTTTGCTGACGCCGTTGAGCGTCTTTCTGATGTTGACCCTCGGCACCATGACCGGCGTCCGCGCCAGTCCCATCGATGATGAGCGACAGCCAGAAGTTTCCGACCCGTCGGCGTACTACGATGAACCGGCCGACCGCGCCGGGGCGCTCAACAACATCCTGACCCTGCCCGAGGCCAACGAGGATTCCTTCGATTTGCCGGACGGGGTCAAAGGCGATCGCGCTGAAACGCGTATCGAAAACGTCCTGCCACCCTCCGTGCAAACCAGTTTCAACTACCCCACCAACGGCAAGCCGAGCCCGCTCTATGGCGCGCAACCGTTCACCCAGCAGTTGACCCTGTTCGAAGAGTTCGGCCCGGAAAAACTCGACCCAACCACCCCGGCCGCGCCGCTGCCGTTTCCACCAGCGGCGATCGGCCCGGCCCCTGCGCAGGACCCGAACAACGTCGCCCGCAGCGCGCCACCCGGCACTGCGCTTGATGCGTTCCTGCGGCAACCCGGTCTGACGCCATTCCCCAGCCAGTTCGCCAACGTCGTCGACCGCAATCCGTGGCAGGCGCAGATCGAGGTGTACCTCAACCGCCATATCGGCTCATCCGCCGAAGGCCGGCCGCCAGGAAAGGGCTGGGCGCACCAGCGCTGGAACGAGTTCTACCCGCAAGTCGCCTACAAAACCGCGCAGACCGGTGCACGCCTCAATGGTGGCCTGCGTGACAGCGTGCAAATGCACCATTACGCCGTCGGTGAGTTCGGCCCCGGCGGCCTGTATCACAACGTCGCTGGCGTACCGGCGACCGATGGCACCGCCAAAGGCGTCGACCCGCGTTTCCACCCGGCCATGCCGGCGCAAAACCACAATTCGGTGTGGACCTTCGACGGCACGTTGCCGCCGAAACTGTTGATGGTGCGCTACGGCCAACCGGTGATGATGCGCCACTACAACGGCTTGCCGATCGACCCGTCGGCCAACCGTGGATTCGGTTTGCATACGATCAGCACCCACGAGCACAACGGTCACGCGCCGGCGGAAAGCGACGGCTATGCCAACGCGTTCTTCTTCCCGGGGCAGTTCTATGACTATCGCTGGCCGATCCAGCTCGCCGGTTACGACAGCATCAACACCAAGGCTGAAGACCCACGTGCGGCGTTCCCCTGCGCACCGGGTGAAACCTTGTGGGTCAACGACCTGGCCCCCGCGAAGAAAACCTGCGACCACGGCACGATCAAAATCCGTGGCGACTGGCGCGAGACCATGAGCACCCACTGGTTCCACGATCACATGCTCGATTTCACTGCGCAGAACGTCTACAAGGGCAACGCGGCGATGATGAACTACTACAGCGCTCTGGATCGCGGCAACGAGTCGGTGGACGACGGCGTCAACCTGCGTCTGCCCAGCGGCAGTGCCTTGCCTTGGGGCAACCGCGACTATGACGTCAATCTGGTGTTCGCCGACAAGGCCTGGGATCAGGAAGGCCAATTGTGGTTCAACCCGTTCAACACCGACGGCTTCCTCGGTGACCAGTTGCTGGTCAACTGGCAGTGGAAACCGACCCTCGACGTGCGTGCACGCAGCTATCGCTTCCGCATTCTCAACGGCTCGGTGTCGCGCTACTTCAAACTGGCGCTGGTGCGGGAAATCAAAGGCAGCGGTGGCGAGTTTCAGGGGCCGAAAAACTCCGGTGTGTCGTACAGCCGTGTGCCGTTCCACATGATCGCCAACGACGGCAACATCATGGAGCACAGCGTACCGTTTGACGGCAGCATGGATCTCGATGCCGATGGCGATAAACAGAACCACAACGCGATCCTGCCGACTCAGGGTATCGCCGAGCGCTTCGACATCATCGTCAACTTCTCGAAAAACGGCATCAAACCGGGGGACAAGCTGTTTTTCGTCAACCTGCAGGCTCACGACGACGGCAAGGGACCCAAAGATGTCATCCCGCTGGGCGACATCCTGTCGGAGAGATACCTGGCGGTGATCAAACAGACCAGCAAGGGCCCGCAGTGGGACAGAGGCGATCCGGCGGTGGGCAAGGTCTTGCAGCTCAACGTCAAGGCCTACACCGGTCAGGATCTGGCGATGAACCCAGCGGCGTACGAGCCGGCCAAACCGGGCAAGGCTGAAGGGCTGGTGATGATCCCGCTGAAACTCCATCGCGACAACGCCGCCGACAAAGCCGTGCTAGCCAAGGCTCGCCACCGCACCTTCACCTTCGGCCGCTCCGACGGCACCGATGAAGCGCCATGGACGGTCAAGACCGATGGCGGCTTCGGCTTCCACATGGACCCGCGCCGGCTCAATGCCTCGACCCAATTGTCCAGCGGCCCGACCGATGCCGGTGTCACCGGGTTCGGCACCCTCGAAGTGTGGAACATCAAGGCTGGCGGCAAGGGCTGGAGCCATCCGGTGCATGTGCACTTCGAGGAGGGGATCATCCTCAGTCGCGGCGGCAAGGCACCGCCAGAGTGGGAAAAATGGGCACGCAAAGACGTCTATCGCATCGGCTCCGAAGCCGATGGTCTGGACAGTGTGGAAATGGCGATCAACTTCCGCGAGTTCGCCGGGACCTACATGGAGCACTGTCACAACACCCAGCATGAAGACAACTCGATGCTGCTGCGTTGGGACCTTGAGAAGCCCGGGCAACTGCAGCTGATGCCAACGCCACTGCCGAGCTGGGACGGTGTGCGCTACGTCAACTCTGCCGCGCTGCCTACCTTCCGCAACGGTGACGGTGTTGGCCCGCAAGTGGTGGTCAAGCCATGAACCGCCGCCACGGTGACAGCCAACCTGTACATACCCCGCGCTCCCGGGCGTTGGGCATGCACTTGGTGCTGATGCTGGTGGTCTGTGTGCTCGCCAGCCGTGTGCTGCTGGCACATCAGGCCAGCGTCGGCGAGCCGCCAGCGGCCAGTGAATCCGCCACCCCGTGGGGTGGCGACTATTTCCCCAATACCCTGCTGACCGATCAGGACGGTCGGCAGGTGCATTTCTTCGATGACCTGATCAAAGACAAAGTGGTGGTGATCAACTTCATCTTCACCTCGTGCAGCGATTCCTGCCCCTTGGAAACCGCGCGCCTTCGCCAGGTGCAAAAACTGCTCGGTGATCGGGTCGGCCAGGACATCTTCTTCTACTCGATCAGCATCGACCCGCTCAGCGACACACCCGACGTGCTCAAGGCCTATTCGCAGCGCTTCAAGGTCGGCCCCGGCTGGAAGTTTCTCACCGGCGAATTCGAAGATGTCACCGACCTGCGCAAGAAACTCGGGCTGTTCATCGACGGCGTCGACAACGGCCGCAGCAAGGATCACAACCTCAGCCTGATCGTCGGTAACCAGAGCACCGGGCGCTGGATGAAGGCCTCGCCGTTCGAGAATCCGTGGATCCTCGCCGATCAACTGGCCAACACCTTGCAGAACTGGAAGCAGCCGAGCATCGAAGAAAGCTACGCCAATGCCCCGGATATTCGCCCGCCGAGCAATGGCGAAGAACTGTTCCGTACCCGCTGCGCCTCTTGCCACAGCCTTGGCCCTATGGATGGCCAGGGCCTTGGCATGCGCAGCATCGGCCCTGACCTGATCGGCGTGACCCGCAACCGCGACGCCAAATGGCTGAACCGCTGGATCCGCGAACCGGATCGCCTGCTCGCGGAAAAAGACCCGATTGCCCTGCAACTCTACGAACAATTCGAGCGAATCCCGATGCCCAATCTGCGCCTCGATGAGCAATCCGCGCAGTCGATCATCGACTTTCTCAGCGATGAAACCGAGCGTCAGCAACCGTCCACTGCGGCCATGACCGACGGTGCTTTGACGCCAGTAAAACCGGGCGATCCAGCCGCGACGGTGAGTCAGATGCGGTAGCGGCGAAATAGCATCATTGAACCGTGTGTCGCGGTCAGAGCCACCTACACTGATGGCTGTAAGCAGCGCGATATAAAACTCCAGGGCCACTCCCATGCAGCGACTGGAAGCACAAAAAACCTCTGCACCGAACCCATCGGTCGCATGCAAGGGCTGGCGCGAGCAGTTCAATCTGCTGCGCTGGTTCTCGCTCGCGAGTTTTTTCATCATCGCCGCCGTGGCGTTGGGGCTGGGTTATATCTCCACGCGCTTTGTGGTCACCGAAAGCGTCGAGCGCGATGCGCTGCTGACCGCGCAATTCGTTGAGGCCATTGGCGCGGCGGAAATGCGCCACGCCAAAATCAATCCGAACCGAACGATGGGCGAAATGCTCGACCCGCGCCAGGACGGCAACTTCCCTGATGTCGACCCTGTGTTACAGGCTTCGGCGCGTATCGAATTTCTCGACCATGTCGAACACCTGCCGGACATTCTCCTGGCCACGGTGTACGCCTTGGATCGCACGGTGATCTGGTCGACCAACGCTGAGCTTATCGGTGTGCACATCAAGGATGACGATGAGCTCGACGAATCATTCGAGATGAAAGTGCCGGTGTCCTCCAGCTACCACAAGATCGACGATGAGAAACCCGAGCAACAAATGCTGCGCGAACCGAAATACCTGTTCATCGAGAACTACATCCCGATGTTCAATGCTGACAAAAGCAAAGTCGTCGCCATGGTTGAGGTCTACAAGGAGCCGGCGGATCTGGTCGACCGCATCGATCGTGGATTCGCCTCGATCTGGGCGGCGACTTGCTTCGGCGGTGCGGCGATCTTTTTAGCCTTGTTCTGGATCGTCCGCCGTGCGGCGAAATTGCTGCAGAGCCAGCAGCAACAACTGATCAGCAACGAAACCTTCGTCGCCCTCGGCGAGATGTCCTCGGCGGTGGCGCACAGCTTGCGCAATCCACTGGCGACCATACGCTCCAGTGCCGAACTGGCCCAGGAAGTGGCCAGCCCCGGCGCGCAGCGCAACATCGGCGACATCATCAGCCAGGTCGATCGCATGTCACGCTGGGTGCGCGAGCTGCTGGTGTCGCTGCGGCCGATGAATGACGACGGCGAGGCGGTGGATCTGGTCATGGCGGTCGAAGACACCGTTGGCGCCTTCGAAGCATTGATCAAACGCTGCAACGTCGAAGTGCGCTTCACACCGCAGAATTGCGCGCCGGTCGTCAGTCAAAAGGTGCTGCTCACGCAAATACTCAATAGCCTGTTTGCCAATGCCCTCGAAGCCATGCCCAAGGGCGGTGTGCTCAGCGTCGAATTCGAATCGCCGCAGCCGGACAGCGTGCGTCTGACCGTGAGCGACACCGGCAAGGGCATGAGCGCGCAGCAGCAACTGTTGGTGTTCAAACCGTTTTTTACCACCAAACAGGGCGGCCTCGGGGTTGGCCTGGCGTTGGTCAAAAGAATCATGGAGCGTTTTCAGGGCTCGGTCGTTTTGACCAGCAAAGAGCAGGAGGGAACCCGCGTCAGTCTCAACTTCAAAGTGGCATCGGGAGGGGAATATGGAACACAGCATTCTGCTGGTCGAGGATGACGAACTGTTGGCCGAGAATATTCAGACCTACCTGGAGCGCAAAGACTTCGAGGTGACCGTCTGCCATTCGGCCGAAGACGCGTTAGGGCAATTGGAAACGTTCATGCCCGACATTGTGCTGACCGACAACTCGCTGCCGGGCATGAGCGGTCACGAGCTGATCCAGAAGCTGCGCATCAGCGCGCCGGATCTCAAAGTGATCATGATGACCGGTTACGGCAACGTTGAAGATGCGGTGGTGGCGATGAAGGAGGGCGCCTTTCATTACGTCACCAAACCGGTCGCGCTGACGGAGCTCAAACTGCTGCTCGACAAGGCCCTGGCCACCGAACGGATGGAGCGCACGCTGTCGTTCTATCAGGAGCGCGAGGCGCAGAAATCCGGGGTGCAGGCGCTGATTGGCGACTCGGCGCCGATGCAGTATCTGAAGAACACCATCGGCCAGTTGCTCGATGCCGAGCGGCGCATGGCCAATACCGATCTGCCGCCGGTTTTGGTGGAAGGCGAGACCGGCACCGGCAAGGAACTAGTAGCCAGGGCCCTGCACTTCGACGGCCCGCGCAGCAAAGGGCCGTTTATTGAATTCAACTGCGCGTCGATTCCGTCGAATCTGGTCGAGTCGGAGCTGTTCGGCCATGAGAAAGGCGCGTTTACCGATGCCAAGGATCGCCGGGTCGGGCTGGTGGAAGCGGCGGATGGCGGCACGCTGTTTCTCGATGAGATCGGCGAGATGGATCTGCTGTTGCAGGCAAAGATTCTGAAGTTGCTGGAGGACCGCACCATTCGCCGAGTTGGCTCGGTGAAGGAGCGCAAGGTCAATCTGCGGGTGATCAGTGCGACCAACTGCAACCTTGAACAGATGGTCCAGCAGGGCAAATTCCGTCGTGATCTGTTTTTCCGTCTGCGGATCATTTCGATCAAAGTGCCGCGGCTTTATGCTCGGGGCGATGACATTCTGTTGCTGGCGCGGCACTTCCTCGCCAGTCACGGCAAACGCTACGGCAAACCGAATCTGCATTTCAGCCAGCAGGCCGAGGAGTTGCTGCTCAGTTACACCTGGCCGGGCAACGTGCGCGAACTGCGCAACATGCTTGAGCAGACCGTGCTGCTGGCGCCGAGCGACACGATTGCTGCGCATCAGTTGAACGTGTGCATGAGCCTGTGTGACGAGCTGCCGCCGCAGCATCAGCATCAACACCACGAACCTGTGTCGCCCTACGAACCGCGTCCGGCGAGCAATATGGAGTCGATGAACCTGCCGGAAGTCGAACGCGACATGGTGCGCAAGATGCTCGACAAGACCGACTGGAACGTCACCAAATCCGCGCGCCTGCTGGGCCTGAGCCGCGACATGCTGCGTTACCGCATCGAAAAACTCGGCCTCGCCCGGCCGGATAAACGGCAGTGGTAGCCCCACCGCAAATCCCCTGTAGGAGTGAGCCTGCTCGCGATAGCGGTGTGTCAGTCGACCTTTTTATTACT
>NZ_JBSVXS010000186.1:0-7344 GCF_054070155.1 Pseudomonas sp. SDT291_1_S447 | reverse complement strand
GCATTTCAACTGTAGGAGTGAGCCTGCTCGCGATGGCGTCCGCAAACTGTACGCCTAAGTCTGTGCCTAGCTGTAACAGCCCGAACTGCAAGGTTTATGGCTTTATGAAGGTCCTTCCCAACCACCTTCAATTCCGGTCCACCATCATGTCCTCGCGCGAAAACACCGGCATGGCCCTCGGCCTGCTCGGCGTGGTGATTTTCAGCCTTACCCTGCCCTTCACCCGCATCGTGGTGCAGGAACTGCATCCGCTGCTCAACGGTTTGGGCCGCGCATTGTTCGCGGCGATTCCGGCGGCGCTGCTGCTTTTGTGGCGGCGCGAGAAATGGCCGACGTGGCAGCAAGTCAAAGGCCTGAGCCTGGTGATCGCCGGGGTGATTCTGGGTTTTCCGGTGTTGTCGGCGTGGGCCATGCAAACCTTGCCGGCGTCCCACGGTGCGCTGGTCAACGGCCTGCAACCGCTGTGCGTGGCGCTGTATGCCGCGTGGTTGTCCCACGAACGCCCGTCAAAAGCCTTCTGGGCCTGCGCGGCGCTGGGCAGTGCGCTGGTGCTCGGTTATGCGTTGTATACCGGGGCCGGCAGCATTCAGGCGGGCGATCTGTTGATGCTCGGCGCGATTGCCATCGGTGGACTGGGCTACGCCGAAGGCGGCCGCTTGGCCAAGGAGATGGGCGGCTGGCAGGTGATCTGCTGGGCGCTGGTGCTGTCGACGCCGCTGTTGATCGGGCCGGTGTTGTACCTGGCGCTGCAACATCACGGTGCGGTGTCGGCCAAGACGTGGTGGGCGTTTGGTTATGTGGCGCTGTTTTCGCAGTTTCTCGGCTTCTTTGCGTGGTACGCCGGGCTGGCCATGGGCGGGATTGCCCGGGTCAGTCAGATCCAGCTGCTGCAGATCTTCTTCACCATCGCGTTTTCGGCGCTGTTCTTTGGTGAACATGTCGAGCCGATTACCTGGGTGTTTGCGTGTGGTGTCATCGCCACTGTCATGCTCGGCCGCAAGACTGCGGTGAAATCAAATGTGGGAGCGAGCTTGCTCGCGAAGGCGGACTGACAGTCAACGCTGATGTTGGCTGTTATGGCCCCTTCGCGAGCAAGCTCGCTCCCACAGGGTTTTGCGTCAGGCCAGGTAGCCGTCGGCGCGCAGCAGGGTTTCCAGGCAGTGCTCGCTGATGTTGTAGAAGGCTTTCAACTCTTCGATCTTCACCAACAGCTGAGCCGGATCGACCGGCTCGGCGCGTTTCACCGCCAGAATCATCTTGTTCTTGTTGGTGTGTTCCAGCGAAATGAACTCGAAGACCTTGGTCTCATACCCGCAGGCCTCAAGGAACAATGCGCGCAGGCTGTCGGTGACCATTTCGGCCTGCTGGCCCAAGTGCAAACCGTATTGCAGCATCGGTTTGAGCAGCGCCGGGCTCTGGATCTGCAGGCGGATCTGTTTGTGGCAGCACGGCGAGCACATGATGATCGATGCGCCGGAGCGGATGCCGGTGTGGATCGCGTAGTCGGTAGCGATGTCGCAGGCATGCAGGGCGATCATCACGTCCAGCTCGCTCGGCGCCACGCTGCGCACGTCACCGCACTTGAACACCAGGCCCGGATGATCGAGCTTCGCCGCCGCAGCGTTGCACAGGTTGACCATTTCCTCACGCAACTCGACACCAGTAACTTCGCCCTCGGCGTTCAAGGTGTTGCGCAGGTAATCGTGAATCGCGAACGTCAGGTAACCCTTGCCCGAACCGAAATCCGCCACCCGCACCGGTTTGTCCAGGGCCAGCGGCGACGAGGTCAGCGCATGACTGAACACTTCGATGAACTTGTTGATCTGCTTCCACTTGCGCGACATCGCCGGGATCAGCTCCTGCTGCGCGTTGGTCACGCCAAGATCCTTGAGGAACGGTCGGCTCAGCTCAAGGAAGCGGTTTTTCTCGCGATTGTGCTCAGCGGACGGCGCTTCGCGCAATTGCTGAGGTTTGCTTTTGAACAGCGAACTCTTGCCCTTTTTGCTGTATTCGAGCTGCGCTTCGTCAGTCACCGCCAGTAAATGGGCATTTTTGAACGCGGTCGGCAGTAACGCGGCAATCGTCGCCACCCCCTCGTTCAGCGGCAGGTTTTTGGTGATGTCGCGGGTTTTATAGCGATAGACGAACGACAGATTCGGCTGCGCCTTGACCGTCACCGCTTTGATGATGACCCGTTGCAGATCCGCTTCGTCACCGACGTACTTGGCCAGCACCAGTTTGATGAAGCCGTTCTGCTCGAGGCTGGTTTGCAGCAGCTCGATGAACTGGGCGTGGTGATCGGGCGCGGGTTTGGTGGCAGGAGCAGTAACGGACATGAAAAAGCGGCCTCGGACGGGCGAAATCGGGAATGGCGGGTATTTTAGGGGGGATGGGGGTTGGGGACACGTTCTTATTTACCCAACGGTTGGTTAAAGCGGCCCTCACCCTAGCCCTCTCCCAGAGGTAGAGGGGACTGACCGAGGTGTTTTCAAGAGCTACACCGACCTGAAATACCGAGTCGAACTCAGGTATTAAAAGCATCAAATCAAACGATCATCTGTTAATCCATAATCGACTCGGTGTTTCAGGTCGATGTCGAGCGCAGAACACCTCGGTCGGCCCCCTCTCCCTCTGGGAGAGGGCTGGGGTGAGGGTTTGGATCTCAAGCAGGATGAAAGTACTTCAGCCCAACACCACCAACCGATTCGGCAACTCATTCCTCACCTGCGTCACCGGCACATGCACCTTCAGCAATTCCCCACACGCCTCGATACACGCCACAAATCCCTCCAACGTGCGCCCCTGCCTGACCTGCTCGGTAAACGCCGCGACAATGGCATCCCAGGATTTATTGTCCAGCCGTTCGGAAATCCCCTCATCCACCAGAATCTCCACATACCGCTCCGCCTCGCAAACAAAAATCAGCATCCCCGTGCTGCCCACGGTGTGATGCAGGTTCTGCTCGAGAAACTGCCGCCGCGCCAGGTTTGACGCACGCCAATGCCGCACGCGACGCGGTATCAAATGAGTGGTGATTTTCGGCAGACGAAACAGCAGGCACAGCACGATAAACGCGCCCCACTGCACCAGCAGCAGGCTGCGCAGGGTCAGCCACCCGGTCAGGTAGTGGACGATGCCCGGCACCATCAGCGCCAGCAGGCTGGCCCACAACAACGGGATGTACGCGTAGTCATCGGCGCGCGCCGCGAGCACCGTCACCAGTTCAGCGTCGGTGTCGCGCTCGACCCGGGCGATCGCCTCGGCGACTTTGCGTTGTTCGTGTTCAGTCAGTAATGCCATGTTGAAAAGTGCCTGCTCATTATTCTTTTAATGTCACCAGCCGCCGGATGAACCACCGCCGCCGAAACTGCCCCCGCCGCCGCTGAAGCCTCCGCCTCCACCGCCGCCAAATCCACCGCCACCGCCAAAGCCGCCCCCTCCTCCGGAGCCACCCCGGCCGGCAGGCAGGATACCGAGCATCTGGCAGACAAACACCGTCAGGATGAACAACATCACCAAAAACACGAACAATCCCGGATGCCGCGAGATGAAATCATCGGACGGATCACCACTGGACTCATACACCGTCGATGGCTCATCCAGCGGATTACCACCGAGCACCACCAGCATCGCCGCGACGCCATCACTGATGCCCTTGCTGAAGTTGCCGCTTTTGAAGGCGGGCGTGATGACTTGATGGATGATCACTGAAGTCTGCGCGTCAGTCAGTCGTTCTTCGAGGCCATAACCGACTTCGATACGCAGTTTGCGCTCGTCACGGGCAACGATCAGCAGCGCGCCGTTGTTCTTGTCCTTCTGGCCGATGCGCCAGTGCCGGCCGAGCTGAACGCCGAAATCTTCGATGGTGGTGCCTTGCAGATCCGGCAGCGTGACGACGACCAACTGCTCGCCGGTCGCCTGCTCGTGGGCCTGCAATTGCTGGCTCAGTTGCGCACGCACCGACGGCTCAAGCATCTGCGCTTCGTCCACCACCCGCCCGCTCAGCGCCGGGAACGTCAACTCGGCCTGGGCGCTGAGGGCGAACAGCCACAGCATCAGCACCAGGCCCATTTTCAACACGCGCATGGACAACCTCGAATCAGAATTTCACTTCCGGGGCCTTTTCCGCGCCGGGCGTGGTGGCTTCGAAGGTTTCGCGGATCGGCAGATCGCTGTACATCACGCTGTGCCAGAGACGACCGGGAAAGGTGCGGATTTCGGTGTTGTATTTCTGCACCGCCAGAATGAAATCGCGGCGCGCCACGGCGATGCGGTTTTCCGTGCCTTCGAGTTGCGATTGCAGGGCGAGGAAATTCTGGTTGGCTTTCAGATCCGGATAGCGCTCGGAGACCACCATCAAGCGGCTCAACGCACCGGTCAGTTGATCCTGCGCCTGCTGGAACTGCTTGAGTTTTTCCGGGTTGTCGAGGGTGCTGGCGTCGACCTGGATCGACGTGGCTTTCGCCCGCGCCTCGATCACTGCGGTCAGCGTTTCCTGCTCGTGAGCCGCATAACCTTTCACCGTTTCCACCAGATTGGGGATCAGGTCGGCGCGGCGCTGGTACTGGTTCTGCACCTGTCCCCATGCGGCTTTGGCCTGTTCGTCGAGGGTCGGGATATTGTTGATGCCGCACGCGGTCAACAGCGTGGCCAGCACCAGCAGCGTGGCGACCTGCAAACGCGAGCGATTGGTTGGGCTTACATTCATCGCAGTGATGCTCCTTGGCACATATCATTATAAAAACCGAGCGCGAAACATTCTCAGCGGGCTCTTGGGGCATAATCGGCCGCGTCGCTGGATTACGACGGGGCAATGGGCTAAAAAGTGCCCTGCGTGATCATGCTGCCAAGTGTCGGCTGCCGTTTTTGGCTCTGTTTCTTTGAGCCCGTACCCGAACAACAATAGTCGCTCCCTAAATTTTGGCTGGCCGGCGTTGCATTGCCGCTTGGGCCCTTGAGAAAAATATTCATGAAGAAGCTGTGTTTGCTGGGTCTGTTCGTCAGCCTGGCCAGTCATCAAGTATTGGCCGCCACGACCCCGGTACCCCTGGAAAACAAGGACGCGTTCATCACGAATCTGATGAGCCAAATGACCCTCGATGAAAAGATCGGCCAGTTGCGCCTGATCAGCATCGGCCCGGAAATGCCACGTGAGCTGATCCGCAAAGAGATCGCTGCCGGCAACATCGGCGGCACGTTCAACTCGATCACCCGCCCGGAAAACCGGCCGATGCAGGACGCGGCCATGCGCAGCCGCCTGAAGATTCCGATGTTTTTCGCGTACGACGTGATCCACGGTCACCGTACGATTTTCCCGATTCCGCTGGCCCTCGCCTCGAGCTGGGACATGGACGCTATCGGCCAGTCCGGGCGCGTTGCCGCCAAAGAAGCCGCTGCCGACAGCCTCGACATCACCTTCGCGCCGATGGTCGACATCTCCCGCGACCCGCGCTGGGGCCGCAGCTCCGAAGGTTTCGGTGAAGACACCTACCTGACCTCGCGCATTGCCGGCGTCATGGTGCGCGCCTATCAGGGCGCCACCCCGAGCGCGGCTGACAGCATCATGGCCAGCGTCAAGCACTTCGCCCTGTACGGCGCGGTCGAGGGCGGTCGCGACTACAACACCGTCGACATGAGTCCGGTGAAGATGTACCAGGACTACCTGCCGCCGTACCGCGCGGCGATCGATGCCGGCGCCGGTGGTGTGATGGTCGCGCTGAACTCGATCAACGGCATTCCGGCCACCGCCAACACCTGGCTGATGAACGATCTGCTGCGCCGCGACTGGGGTTTCAAAGGCCTGGCGGTCAGCGACCACGGCGCGATCTTCGAACTGATCAAGCACGGCGTCGCCCGCGACGGTCGTGAAGCGGCGAAGCTGGCGATCAAGGCCGGCATCGACATGAGCATGAACGACACCCTGTACGGCAAAGAGCTGCCGGGGCTGCTCAAGTCCGGTGAGATCGAGCAGAAAGACATCGACAACGCCGTGCGTGAAGTGCTCGCGGCCAAGTACGACATGGGCCTGTTCAAGGACCCGTACCTGCGCATCGGCAAGGCTGAAGATGATCCGGCCGACACCTACGCCGAGAGCCGTCTGCACCGTGCCGAGGCCCGCGAAGTCGCGCGTCGCAGCCTGGTGTTGCTGAAGAACCAGAACGAAACCCTGCCGCTGAAGAAAGACGCAAAAGTCGCGCTGGTCGGCCCGTTGGCCAAAGCGCCGATCGACATGATGGGCAGTTGGGCGGCCGCCGGGCGCCCTGCGCAATCGGTCACGCTGTTCGATGGCATGAGTTCGGTGATCGGCGACAAGGCGAACCTGATCTACGCCCGTGGCGCCAACATCACCAGCGACAAGAAGGTGTTGGACTACCTGAACTTCCTCAACTTCGATGCGCCGGAAGTGGTCGACGATCCGCGCCCGGCCAACGTGCTGATCGACGAAGCAGTGAAAGCTGCAAAAGACGCTGACGTGATCGTTGCAGCGGTAGGTGAATCCCGTGGCATGTCCCACGAATCCTCCAGCCGCACCGACCTGAACATCCCGGAAAGCCAGCGCGAGCTGATCCGTGCGCTGAAAGCCACCGGCAAACCGCTGGTATTGGTGTTGATGAACGGCCGCCCGCTGACCATTCTCGAAGAGAACCAGTCAGCTGACGCGATTCTGGAAACCTGGTTCAGCGGCACCGAGGGCGGCAACGCCATCGCCGACGTGCTGTTCGGCGACTACAACCCGTCGGGCAAACTGCCGGTGACCTTCCCGCGCTCCGTGGGCCAGATCCCGACCTACTACAACCACCTGAGCATTGGCCGGCCGTTCACGCCGGGCAAACCGGGCAACTACACCTCGCAGTATTTCGATGACACCACAGGTCCCCTGTTCCCGTTCGGTTACGGCCTGAGCTACACCAACTTCGCCCTGAGCGACATGGCGTTGTCGTCGACCACCCTCAACGCCACTGGCAAGCTCGACGCCAGCGTCATGCTGAAAAACACCGGCAAGCGTGACGGCGAAACCGTGGTGCAGTTGTACATCCAGGACGTCACCGGCTCGATGATCCGCCCGGTGAAGGAACTGAAGAACTTCCAGAAAATCATGCTCAAGGCCGGCGAACAGAAAGTCGTGCACTTCACCATCACCGAGGATGACCTGAAGTTTTACAACGCCCAGCTCAAATACGCGGCTGAGCCAGGCAAGTTCAACGTGCAGATCGGCCTGGATTCCCAGGACGTGACGCAGCAGAGCTTTGAGTTGCTGTAACTGACAACGCAGTCCCCTTGTAGGAGTGAGCCTGCTCGCGATAGCGGTCATTCAGCTAATTCAATGCTGACTGACACACCGCT
>NZ_JBSVXS010000185.1:0-7503 GCF_054070155.1 Pseudomonas sp. SDT291_1_S447 | reverse complement strand
ACATCGACCTGAAGGACCGAGTCGATTATGGATTCATTGGATATGAGCTCAAAAGGCCCACACCCCAGCCCTTTCCCGGAGAGAGAGGGGGCCGACCGAGGTGTGTTGCGTCAGACATCGACCTGAAAGACCGAGTCGATTATGGATTCATTGGATATGAGCTCAAAAGCCCCACACCCCAGCCCTCTCCCGGAGGGAGAGGGAGCCGACCGAGGTGTCTTGCGTCAGACATCGACCTGAAGGACCGAGTCGATTATGGATTCATTGGATATGAGCTCAAAAGCACCTCACCCCAGCCCTCTCCCGGCGGGAGAGGGGGCCGACCGAGGTGTCTTGCGTCAGACATCGACCTGAAGGACCGAGTCGATTATGGATTCATTGGATATGAGCTCAAAAGCCCCTCACCCCAGCCCTCTCCCGGTGGGAGAGGGGGTCGACCGAGGTGTCTTGCGTCGTACATCGACCTGAAAAACCGAGTCGATTATGGAATGATTGCTGCGGTATATAGGGTCGTGAAATTTGGTTCGATCATGGATTCCCAACTGAGCTTTCAAGTCGGTGAACCTCTCCAATATCCCCCAATCAGTTCCCTCTCCCCTTGGGAGAGGGCTAGGGTGAGGGCAATTCCAGCGCCATGAGCCGCCCTTGAATAAACCGCCGCTCCGGCTCTTGTCGGGTCAACTCCAACGCCCGCAAATACGCCGCCCTCGCCTCTCCCACCCTGCCCAACCGCCGACAAAACTCCGCCCGCGCCGAATGCGCCAAGTGGTAATCCTGCAACTCGCCCCGCGCCAAAATCCCTTCAATCAGATTCAACCCCGCCAACGTCCCATCACGCTTGGCCACCGCCACCGCCCGGTTCAACTCGATCACCGGCGAAGGCACCGCACGCAACAGCACGTCATACAAGCCGACGATCTGCTCCCAATCGGTTTCTGCCGCTGACGGCGCCTCGGCATGCACTGCCGCGATCGCTGCCTGCAAACAATAAGGCCCAAACCGCCGCGTGGTCAGTGCACGCTCGACCAGCGCACAACCTTCGGCTATCAACGCGCTATCCCACAATGAGCGATCCTGATCGTCGAGCAAAACCAATTCACCCTCCGGCGAAGTGCGCGCCAGACGCCGCGACTCGTGCAACAACATCATCGCCAGCAACCCCATGACTTCCGGCTCCGGCAGCAATTCCATCAACAACCGTCCCAGCCTGATCGCCTCACGCGTCAGATCTTCACGCGTCAATTCAGCCCCGACCGACGCCGAATACCCTTCGTTGAACACCAGATAAATCACCCGCAACACACTGTCGAGACGCTCTGGCAATTCGCTCCGGCTCGGTACTTGATAAGGGATTTTCGCATCACGGATCTTGGCTTTGGCCCGCACGATGCGCTGGGCAATCGCCGCTGGCGCCGAGAGAAAGGCGCGGGCGATTTCCTCGGTGGTCAGGTCGCAGACTTCGCGCAAGGTCAGCGGCACTTGCGCATCCGCCGCCAGTGCCGGGTGGCAACAGGTGAAGATCAGCCGCAGGCGATCGTCTTCCACGTCTTCACCGCTCCAGTCGGCCTGTTCCAGTTCTTCCAGTTGCGCCAGCAACAACGGCTGCGAGGCCTTGAACCGCGCGCGCCGGCGCAACACGTCAATCGCCTTGAAGCGTCCGGTCGAGACCAGCCAGGTACGCGGATTATCCGGCACGCCGTCGCGTTGCCAGCGCTCGACCGCGACGAAGAACGCCTCGTGCAAGGCTTCTTCGGCGAGGTCGAAATCACCCAGCAGGCGAATCAGCGTCGCCAGAATCCGCCGCGAGTCTTCGCGATAGACCTGCTCGACCCGCGTCCGAACCTCAGACATTCAACTGCCGCACCGGCCGCACTTCGACGCTGCCAACCCGCGCGGCCGGAATGTTGCCGGCGACCTGGATCGCTTCGTTGAGGTCCTTGGCGTCGATCAGATAGAAACCGGCCAATTGCTCTTTGGTTTCGGCGAACGGGCCATCGGTAATCGATAACTTGCTGTTGCGCATACGCACCGTGGTGGCGGTCTGCACCGACTCCAGCGCTTCGGCGGCGACCATTCGCCCGCTGCCCTGAATCGACTCGGCGTAGGCCCAGCACTCGGCGTCTTCCGGGCTGTCGGGCGATGAATGCAGCAGGCGCTCATCGCTGTAGACCAGGCATAAATACTTCATGGCGTTCTCCTGAATCGGACGGATCAACTATGGCTGAAGATCAGGGAGTCACATCGAACAGGGTCGCGCCGCTCATCGGATCGAACGGCGCCGACCAGTGTTCATGGGCGATTTTCCACGCCCCGCCAACCTGCCGATAGCAGGCGGTGACGCGCATCCAGCAGCTCTGGGTTTCGCCTTTCTCATTGGTGCCACCGCAGTTCGCCACCCAGTGTGCAAAGGCGATGTTGTCGGCGCTTTCAATGGCGATTTCGTGAAATTCGAAAATGTGCGGGCCGGGGCACATTTCCATGCACTCGACCCAGTGCGCGCGGTAGGCCGGTTTGCCCTTGAATTGCAGCGCTTTGATCGCGTCGAAGGAGACGATGTCGTCGGCATACAACGCCATGACTTTCTCCACGTCCTTGGTCATGACGGCTTCGCGGTAGGTGTTGATCAGGGTCTGGATTTCAGTTTGTGCGCTCATGGTGTTCTCCGTGTTTTTTGTTGTGAAGACACCCTTAGTCGTTCGGCGATTGGGCAGATCGACAGAGCAAACAAAAAAATTCTACAGAACACAAAATCGCTAGAATCCGAGGCTCATCTTTGTAGGAAAAAGGAAATTCCCGTGTCAGCCCAACTCGTGCCGTATGACAGCCTCAACGCTTTGCAGCGTGAGCAAGTCGAAGCGATTGAAATCCATGCCGAGCAAATCAAGTTCTCTGGCGATATTCATGGCGCGTTGCACACGCTGCTGTCGAAACCCGGCCCGGGCGTGAAGGGTTTTGCCCTGTTGGCGGATGAAGTGCCGGTGGCGTTTCTGCTGCTCAAACGCCCGCCGGTGTTGCCGGCCTGGGCCAATGAACACAGCGCCACCTTGCATGCGTTGCAGGTTGATCGCAGGGCGCAGGGCAAGGGTTTCGGCAAGGCGTGTCTGCAAGCACTGCCCGAGGTTGCGCGTCAGGCGTGGCCGGAGATCAAAGGGTTAGAGTTGTCAGTGGACGCCGACAACGATGCCGCGATCGCGCTGTACGCCAAACACGGTTATGTCGACAGCGGCGAAGCGTACAAGGGCCGAATCGGTTATGAGCGGCGCATGGGGCTGTTTTTCTAAGTGAGCGGGAGAGCAAGGATGATCGATTCAATCGAAGCGCTGGAAGCGATTTACGGACTGCCCCATGAGCGGGCGGTGCGCAAACAGATCGGTTTTCTCAACGAAGATTATCAGGCGATGGTGCGGGTTTCGCCGCTGGTGATTGTCAGCTCGGTGGGCGCCGATGGCCTGGATAATTCGCCGCGCGGTGACAAAGCCGGGTTTGTGCGGATCATTGATGAGCGCACGCTCGCGCTGCCGGATCGCCCGGGCAATAACCGCATCGATACCTTGCGCAATGTGCTGCAGGATTCGCGGGTGTCGCTGCTGTTCATCATTCCGGGGATTGGCGAGACATTGCGGGTCAATGGTACTGCGACGATCAGCGCGGAGCCGCAGTTGTTGGAGAGTTTTGCGGTGAATGGCAAACCGGCGAAAACCGTGTTGCTGGTGACGGTGGAGGCGGCGTACTTTCATTGCTCGAAAGCCTTCGTCCGCTCCGACGCGTGGAACCCGGAAACGCACCTGCCACGCTCGGCCCTGCCCTCTGCGGGCGCCTTCCATAAGCGCCTGAATGATGGCGAGTTCGACGCCGAAACCTACGACCGCGAAGCGCCGAAACGAGTAAGCGACACCCTTTACTGACCCTCCCGTAAATGATCGTTCCCACGCTCTGCGTGGGAATGCCTCTTGTGACGCTCTGCGTCACGATTTTGGGACGCAGAGCGTCCCCGGCTGCATTCCCACGCGGAGCATGGGAACGATCATTGACAGGAAGAAATGGGTTAGAGGGTCAGGATCATCTCGTGCCACGCCATGCCGCCGTGGTCGGACTCCGACGGTTTGATGTAGGCAAAGCCAAACCCGGCATACAACGGAATGTGCTTTTCCTTGCACATCAAATGAATCGTCGCTTTTTCCATCGCACGCATACGCTCGATAAACTCGCCCATCAAGCGCTTGGCCAAGCCCTGCCCCTGATAATCCGGGTGCACCACCACCGACATGATCACCACGTTCGGCCCCTTCGGGTCATGGCCGATCAGTTCCTTGAACGCCTCGTCCGACATCTGCACATCAAACGCCGCGCCGGAGTTGACGAAACCGGCCACCACACCATCCACTTCGGCCACGACAAACCCTTCCGGCCATGTCGCGATGCGCGTGGCGATTTTCTCGCGGGTAGCCGCTTCGTCACCTTCGTAGGCAACGGTTTCGATGGCGTAGCAGCGGTCCAGGTCGGCGGCGGTGACGTTGCGGATGACGGTGTTCATGGCGGCTCGGAAATCAGCAGAAGAAAGTGCCGAAAGCATAAAGGAATAAGGCCTGCATATCGATGCGCACGGGCGGCGTAAAGCCTGCGTATAAGCGCTTTTCTTCGTGCAGGCGGCGGGCTATTTCTGAGGTGTGTCTCTGACTACCCTTGGGGGAAACCGTTTATGAGCAGCGTTGAAATCGGCCTGTTGATGGTGTTGGGCATCAGTACTTTCGGCTTTATCACTCTCGGCATCGACCTGTTGCGGGCGCGACGGTTGGCCAAGGGTAAACGCGGTTGAAAACCATGAGGCGGATCATTGATCCGCCTCATGGTTGTCGGCTCAGGCCTTGGTATCGACCGGTACGCAGATTTCCAGTTTGCCGGTGTGCAGCCGCGGATTGAAATCGGCGCTGTAGCGCTCCAGTTCCGGGGCGTTGAGCTCCACGTAATGAGAGCTCGGCAGCCAGGTTTTGTAGATGTATTGCAGGGTTTGCGGCAACTGATCGAGCGGTCCCTTGTGCTCAAACACCGCGTACTGCCGAGGCAGCACTTCCACCCACTGATAAACCTTCTGGTCGAGGTCATCAAGCTTGCTGATTTCCACCCCAGCGATGTAATCGAAGCCACCCTTGCCGTCGAAATTGCTGCAAACACCGTAGGTCACTTCGTTCTTTTGCCCTTGGATCTTTCCCAGGTGCGGCAAGAACTTTTCCCACAGCGCCGGGATGTCTTTTGCTGTGTCTTGAGTAAATCGACCGCGAAAGCCTGCAATCAGCAGGAAGTGTCCATGTTCGAAGCGAGGTTCAGCCACTTCGACGCGTGTTTGCTCATCCATGACTCGACTCCTGGAACAAGAAAGGGGTTCGGCTGGGAGTATAGAAAGCCAAACCCAATTCGCACGCTTACAGCGAATGCAACTGCTCGACGGCGCCCGAACCGACAAACTCGTTATAGCCGGATACGATCACGTAGACCGCGAAATAGCAGAAGATCGCTGCAGATGCCATATAGGAATAGCGCAACAGCTTGTCGCCCAGCAGCTTGCCACCGTGGCTCGCGGCAAAGCATAAACCCGCCGACCAAAGCAGCCCGGCGCAGAGGAAACCGCCAAGGAACAGCGCCGAACTCAGCGACCCACCGCCACCGGAACGGGCGATCAACGTACCGCCAACAGCGGCAAACCAGAGAATCGCGCTTGGCGATGACATAGCGAGAAAAATCCCACGGAAGAACTCCTTGCGATGGGAGTTCTGCCCTACCTCGGCGGTCGCGGCCAGTTGCGCTTCGTGATGGATCGCCGAGTAGATCATCTTCGCCGCAAAGTAGATCAGCAGCGCCGAACCACCAATCCACAACACCCAGCGCACGGTCTCGTATTGCAGCAAAACGGTCATGCCGGCCAGCGCCAGCACCGCGTAGATCAGGTCGCCGACGCAAGTGCCGAGGCCCAGCGCAAAGCCCTGAAAGTAACCGCGCTGCATCGCCAGGGTGATCATCGCAATGTTGGCCACGCCGATATCCAGGCACAGCGAAAGGCTCAGCAAGAAGCCGCTGGTGAATTCCATCTACCGATTTCCTTGGGACAAAATTGTTTACAAACGGGCTGGACAGTATGCCATCACTGACCTTATCTTCCGCCACAGGTCACCGCAGTGACCAGCGTCGCTCGGACGGTTCCGGGCGCTTACGTTATCCGAGGCAACAATGGCCGAACAAGGTTCGCCGCGCCGCTTTGCGCGCATAGATCGACTCCCCCCTTACGTTTTCAACATCACCGCCGAGCTGAAGATGGCCGCGCGTCGTCGTGGTGAAGACATCATCGACTTGAGCATGGGCAACCCCGACGGCGCCACGCCGCCGCACATTGTCGAAAAACTCGTACAAGTTGCCCAACGCGAAGACACTCACGGCTACTCGACGTCCAAGGGCATTCCGCGCCTGCGCCGGGCGATTTCCAACTGGTACAAGCAGCGCTACGAGGTCGATATCGACCCGGAAAGCGAAGCGATTGTCACCATCGGTTCCAAGGAAGGCCTGGCTCACTTGATGCTGGCGACCCTGGATCAGGGCGACACAGTGCTGGTGCCGAACCCGAGCTATCCGATTCACATCTACGGTGCGGTGATTGCCGGCGCCCAGGTGCGTTCAGTGCCGCTGGTGCCGGGCGTGGACTTCTTCGATGAACTGGAACGGGCCATTCGCGGTTCGATCCCGAAACCGAAAATGATGATCCTCGGCTTCCCATCGAACCCTACCGCACAATGCGTGGAGCTGGACTTCTTCGAAAGAGTGATCGCCCTCGCCAAGCAGTACGACGTGCTGGTGATTCACGACCTGGCGTACGCCGACATCGTCTACGACGGCTGGAAAGCGCCGTCGATCATGCAGGTGCCAGGCGCCAAGGACATCGCGGTGGAGTTTTTCACCCTGTCCAAGAGCTACAACATGGCCGGCTGGCGCATCGGTTTCATGGTCGGCAACCCGGAACTGGTCAACGCGCTGGCGCGGATCAAGAGCTACCACGACTACGGCACCTTCACCCCGCTGCAAGTGGCGGCGATTGCTGCGCTGGAAGGCGATCAGCAATGCGTGCGCGACATCGCCGAACAGTATCGCCAGCGTCGCAACGTACTGGTCAAAGGTCTGCATGAACTGGGCTGGATGGTCGAGAATCCGAAAGCGTCGATGTATGTCTGGGCGAAAATTCCCGAGCAGTACGCGCATCTGGGTTCGCTGGAATTTGCCAAGAAACTGCTGGCCGAGGCCAAGGTGTGCGTCTCGCCGGGGGTGGGTTTTGGTGAGTATGGCGATGATCATGTGCGCTTTGCGCTGATCGAAAACCAGGACCGCATTCGTCAGGCGGTACGCGGGATTCGCGGGATGCTCCGGGCGGATGGCTTAGTCGCAAAAACTGGCGGCTAACGCAAAACCTGTAGGAGTGAGCCTGCTCGCGATAGCGGTGTGTCAGTCACCGTAAATGGCACT
>NZ_JBSVXS010000184.1:0-7606 GCF_054070155.1 Pseudomonas sp. SDT291_1_S447 | reverse complement strand
AAACAACGTTAATGTTGACTGACACACCGCTATCGCGAGCAGGCTCACTCCTACATTTGTTTTGTGGTGGTCTTAAACCTTCAACACCAACTTGCCGAAGTTCTCACCGCTGAACAATTTCATCAGCGTCTCAGGAAAGGTCTCCAGACCTTCGACGATGTCTTCCTTGCTCTTGAGCTGCCCCTTGGCCATCCAGCCGGCCATTTCCTGCGCGGCACTGGCGTACTGCGCCGCGTAATCCATCACCACAAAACCTTCCATCCGCGCACGGTTGACCAGCAGCGACAGGTAGTTGGCCGGGCCTTTGACCGCTTCCTTATTGTTGTACTGGCTGATCGCGCCGCAAATCACCACCCGCGCCTTCATGTTCAAGCGGCTCAACACCGCATCGAGGATGTCGCCGCCGACGTTGTCGAAATACACGTCGACGCCTTTCGGGCATTCGCGTTTAAGCCCGGCCACGACATCTTCGGACTTGTAGTCGATGGCGCCGTCGAAGCCCAGTTCATCAATGAGGAACTTGCACTTGTCGGCGCCGCCGGCAATGCCGACCACGCGGCAGCCTTTGATCTTGGCAATCTGTCCGGCAATGCTGCCCACTGCACCCGCAGCGCCGGACAACACCACGGTGTCGCCGGCCTTCGGTGCACCGACATCCAGCAGGGCAAAATACGCAGTCATGCCGGTCATGCCCAGCGCAGACAAATACACCGGCAGCGGCGCCAGTTTCGGGTCGACTTTGTAGAAACCTCTGGGCTCGCCGAGGAAGTAATCCTGCACGCCAATGGCGCCGTTGACGTAGTCCCCGACCGCAAAGCCCGGGTTGTTCGAGGCGATGACTTTGCCGACGCCCAGCGCGCGCATGACTTCACCGATACCCACCGGCGGGATGTAGGACTTGCCTTCGTTCATCCAGCCACGCATGGCCGGGTCGAGGGACAGGTATTCGTTCTTGACCAGAATCTGGCCCGCCGCCGGTTCGCTGACCGGCACTTCCTGATAGGTGAAGGTCTCGCGGTTGGCCGCACCCACCGGGCGTTTGGCGAGCAGGAACTGGCGATTGGTCTGGTTGGTCATGGCAGGCACTCGAACGGAATGAAGTCTTGTTGATAGACGCTTGGCTGCATTGGTGCAAGGTTGGCTGATGCGGCGAATGCACGCCGATCCAGTGCAGTGATGATCACCGGGACGGTTTTATCACTGCGACGCATGGGCACCTAAACAGCCATTGGATAGTGCTGACGCTCGGCATACCTCAATGACTATGCTGCAAATCACCTGCAGCTATCCCATTGAGGACATAACAATGAGCATGACGTTTTCCGGTCAAGTTGCCGTAGTCACCGGCGCGGCCAACGGCATCGGCCGGGCGACCGCCCAGGCATTCGCCGCCGAAGGCTTGAAAGTGGTGGTGGCCGATCTGGATGCGGCAGGGGGCGAGGGTACGGTAGCGCTTATTCGTACAGCCGGCGGCGAAGCGACCTTCGTGCGCTGCAACGTGACCGTCGAAAGCGAAGTGAAAAATCTGATGGATGAGGTGATCAACACCTACGGCCGTCTCGACTATGCCTTCAACAATGCCGGCATCGAAATCGAAAAAGGCAAACTGGCCGACGGCTCGATGGATGAGTTCGACGCGATCATGGGCGTCAACGTCAAGGGCGTCTGGCTGTGCATGAAGTATCAACTGCCGCTATTGCTGGCTCAGGGCGGCGGGGCGATAGTCAATACCGCCTCAGTCGCGGGGCTGGGCGCGGCACCGAAGATGAGCATCTATGCGGCGTCGAAGCATGCGGTGATCGGTTTGACCAAATCGGCAGCCATCGAATACGCCAAGAAGAAAATCCGCGTCAACGCTGTGTGTCCGGCGGTGATCGATACCGACATGTTCCGTCGCGCCTATGAGGCCGATCCGAAGAAGGGCGAATTCGCCAATGCCATGCACCCGGTTGGGCGCATCGGTAAAGTCGAGGAAATTGCCAGTGCCGTGTTGTATCTGTGCAGCGACGGTGCGGCTTTCACCACCGGCCACTCGCTGGCAGTCGACGGCGGCGTCACCGCATTCTGAACAACGCGCAATAAAAACAGCCCGCATTCGTTGCGGGCTTTTTTATGGATCACGGTCAGTTCCGTGAAGCCCCTTAAACAATGTGTATCAAATGGTTAGAACGGTCGCTTTTGGCGGCGTTGTCGCACAGCCTGTCCGGCGCGGCTGTGATTTACTGCCGCCAGCAAAACGGACAGGAGTTTGCTTGCTCATGGAATTGAGAATTGATCGACAGGCAATGGTGCCGGTCGTGCAGCAGATTGTTGACGGACTGACCGAGTGGATCCTGCAAAGTGGCGTAGAGCCGGCCACCCGTTTGCCCTCCGTGCGGCAAATCGCCCGGGATAATCTGCTCAGTCAGTCGTGTGTTGTCGAGGCGTGTGAACGGCTGGTATCGCAGGGCGTTCTTAGCGCCCGCCAAGGCACCGGGTTCATTGTCGCCGCCTCGCCGTCGACACTGGGCGCCGATGATGAATTGGCGCCATTCGAGGGCCGCTATGCCTGGTGTGATGCAGTGTGCGAGGCAGCCGGGGGGTTGAAGCTGGGGGCCGGTGGTCTGCCGCAAAGCTGGCGCGAGCCTGACGACCTCAGCTATGCGCTGCGCGAGGTGGCGCGCACCGATATGGCCAGCCTGTTCAACTACAGCACGCCTTTGGGGCTTCCTGTGTTGCGCGAGCAGATCGTCAAACGTCTGAAGCTGTTCGGTATCGAGGCTCGCAGTTCGCAGTTGCTGAGTACCTGCGGCGCCAGCCACGCGCTGGATCTGATTGTGCGCAGCTTGTTCAAGGCCGGAGACTGCGTGGTGGTCGAGACGCCAGGGTATGCGCCGCTGTTCGATCTCCTGCGCCTGCACGGCGTGCGGATGCTCGAGGTGCGTCGTACACCGAACGGGCCGGATATCGAAGCGCTGGAGGCTTTACTGCAACAGTTTCGGCCTGGCGCATTGTTCATCAACAGCCATCATCACAATCCCACCGGAAGTTGCCTGTCGGCTAGCGTGGCCCAACGCATCCTGCAACTGAGCAAGGCCTATGATTTGCGCGTGATCGAAGACGATGTCTACGCGGATTTGCATACGGGCAACGGTACGCGACTGGCGGCGCTGGATGATGAGGGGCGGGTCATCTATGTGGGCAGTTTTTCCAAGACGCTGAGCAGTTCGTTGCGGGTCGGGTTCGTCTTCGCCGAAACCGAAATGGTCAGGCGACTGGCTCAGGTCAAGATGATCAGCGGCTTGGGGGCGTCGAGGTTTACCGAGGCGGTGCTGGCCAGCCTGATGGTCAGCGGCGCTTACCGCAAACTGGTGCAGCGCCAGCGCCAACGCTTGAATGCCGATCGTGCCGCCGCGCTGCAGGCGCTGGAGGACGCCGATTGGGAGGTTTTCGGCAAGCCTGCGGGTGGGTTGTTCATTTGGGCGCGCTCGCGCATGACCGATCATGTTCGGGTACGCCGGCAGGCGCAGTACTGCGGCGTGTTGCTGTCAGCGCCTGATGCGTTCAGTCCCTGTGGCGAATCGGGCGACTGGTTGCGCATCAACGTCGCATACGCCTGCGATCCACGCGCTCGGCAGTTTTTTCGCAACACCGGTTCGGATCGACCTCAAGCGTTCTGAAAACGACGCGGGCGTAGCTTTTTGCCATTATTCCGACACCAGAGACTTGTGCGGGTGGATGGCCGTTGCGACTCTTCGCTCTACTGACAATGGCAGGGGACTACGCGCAATGATTTCGGCCATGCAAGGACGTTTTGCCAACCTCGGTATGGCAAAAAAACTGGGTATCGGGTTTGTGCTGGTCTTGCTGCTGACCGCGCTGGTGGCAGCCATTGGCGTCTGGTCCCTGCAAACCATCAGTCAGCGTTTCGACGGGCTGAAACAGATGTCCTCGCTCAACAGCAGTTTGCTCAAGGTGCGCCTGCTCGAGCAGGAATATGCCTTGCGCGGCGATCCGAAAACCGCCGATGCCTTGCGTAAGGGCGTCGACGAACTGGTTGCTCTGGCTGATCAGCTCAAGGCACAGTCGGCGGCCAATGTGCCGGTCATGAATGATGTGCAGCAGTCGCTCGGCGCTTATCGCAAAGCGTTTGATGAGTTTGTTTCGTTGACCCAGGCCAAGGACCTCGCACTGGAAATGGCCAGTTGGTCGGTGTCCAGTGTGGCCAATAACCTCGATGTGTTGCAGGCCGGACTTGCCGACGACGGTGCGTATACCTTGAAGGACACCGAGGGCAAGGACGGAGCGCAGTTCATTGAGCAGGCCAACCAGGTCAGTCAGGTGTCGCGGTTGATGCTGCAAGCGATGAACGAAGCGCGGATTCGCCTCGATCAAAGCCGCAAGGGCGATGCCGACAGTGCCGGCAAGGGCAATATCGAACAGGCCGCGCAGGCTCAGGCGCAAGCCGAAGAACTGAAAACCACGGTCAAGGACGAGGGTTACCTGACCGTGCTCAATGAAGTGTCCGGGCATATCGCCGGTTTCAACGACAAACTGGCCGAGTACACCGGATTGCTCGCGCAGGAAAAAACCGTCTACGAGCAATTGCACCAGCGTGCCGACCAAGTGGTCGAGCGGGTGAATCAGGCTTATGTCGCTGAAGACGGCGCGATGCAGGCGGAACTGAAGAAAAACTCGCTGCTGATCGTTGGTTCATCGGCGCTGGCGTTGTTGGTCGGATTGCTGGCCGCGTGGTTGATTACTCGTCTTATCGTCGCGCCATTGCGCAGTGTGATTCAAGTCGCCCAGCAGATTGCCGCCGGTGACTTGAGTGCGACCGTGGAGGTGACCCGGCGTGACGAGATCGGCCAGTTGATGTTGGCGATGCAGCAGATGGGTGCAGGACTGAGTGCGATTGTCAGCGGGTTGCAGGCAGGTATCGAGCAACTGGCCAGTTCGGCGCAATCGTTGTCGGCGGTCACCGAGCAGACCAACCTTGAGGTCAGCAGCCAGAAGGAAGAAACCGAGCAGGTGGCCACGGCAATGAACCAGATGGCCGCCACCGTGCATGACGTTGCGCGCAATGCCGAGGAGGCGGCGTTGGCTGCGCAGACGGCGGATGACAAGGTCGAGAGTGGTCAGCAGGTGGTGCGCCAGAGCATGGCGCGCATTGAGCAATTGGCTGATTCGGCGACGTCGGCCAGTTCCAGTATCGAAAGCCTCAGTGCGGAAATCCAGAATATCGGGACGGTGCTGGGGGTGATCAAAAGCGTCGCTGAGCAGACCAATCTACTGGCGCTGAATGCTGCGATCGAGGCGGCCCGGGCCGGGGAGCAGGGCAGGGGGTTTGCGGTGGTGGCCGATGAGGTGCGCGCACTGGCTCGGCGCACGCAGCAATCGACTGAGGAAATTGAACGGCTGGTGAGTGCATTGCGCTCGGCGGCGCATTCGTCGGTGCAGCAGATTCAGAGCAGCGGAGAGTTGGTGAAGCTGGCGGTGAGTGATGCGTTGCAGACCGAGAGTGCGCTGGGGAGTATTGCGGTGGCGGTGTCGTTGATTCAGCAGATGAATCAGCAGATTGCGGCGGCGGCCGAGGAGCAGAGTTCGGTGGCGGAGGAGATCAATCGCAGTGTGACGAGTATTCGCGCGAGTGCGGATCAGTCGTCGATCGCGATGCGCGGGAATGCAGCTTCGAGTGTTGAGCTGGCGCAGCTGGGGAGTGAGTTGCGCGGGATGGTTGGGCATTTTCGGCTTTGACGCTTTGGGCTTGGCGGCCTTTGGGCCGACCATGTTGTGGGTGGTTTGGGGGTATATCCGTTGCTTCGGGTGTTGCGGCTGGCGGTTCCGCCCTTACGGCGGGTCACTTTTGACAAACGCCTCAAAAGTAACCAAAAAGGCTTGCTCCTACGTGCGGCCCGCTCGCTGGGGCTCGGGGTTCCTTCGCTCCGGGATCGATCCGGGCGCAGCGCCTACGGTTTGCTTCGCTGCACCTCCTCTCGCTGTGTTTGGCTGCGCCAAACGGTCGCTGCGCTCCCACGCCCGGATCAATCCCTCCACTCAGCCTTCCGACGTCGCCCGTGGATCAAGATCAAGAGCGGTACTCGAGCTTGCGCTCATTGTGTTGAGTGGTGAGGAGCTGATGCGGTTGCGAGGTGGGCTGCTTTTGCTTTTCTGTGGGAGTGAGCTTGCTCGCGAAGGCGGCCTGACAGCCGACCAATCCTCTATCGGATGTACTCAGTCCCAATGTAGGCGTGAGCCTGCTCGCGATGGCGGCCGGATAGCCGACCAACCTCTGTCAGATGTACTCAGCCCCCTTGTGGGAGCGAGCCTGCTCGCGAAAGCGGCCTCACATTCACCGGTTTTCTATCAGGTTCACTCCCGCAAACCTACAAAAAAGCCACCTCTCGGTGGCTTCTTTTTCAACATTTGCAATCAGTCGTAAATCACTTTCTTCTTCCAGTCGGCATCGGCCTCTGCATCTTTGAGGCCGGCGGTCAGTTGGTTCTCTTCGCCTTCAACCGGTGCAATCTTGTCCATGACCTGAGCGTTGGCGCGGGCCAGCAGTTTTTCCAGGTATTGCAGTTGCTCTGCATACACCTGTGGATCCTGCTGTTTGCGCAGGTATTGCACGCCGCGTTCGAAGGCGAGGCGGGCCTGGCCTGGCTGGTTTTGTTGCAGGGACTGTTGGCCGAGGTTGTTGAAGAATTCGATGTGCAGCAGCACCAGAATGTGGCGGACTTCGCGGATCCAGTGCTTGGCCTCGTTCGGTGGCAGGAAGCCATCGTGGGCGGCGCGGGTGATTTGGCCGTGAAGGGCTTCGAGCAGGAAGCGTACGTCTTTGGCTTTGGCTTCGGTCAGGATTGGCGCCGGAGGGTTGTTGACCGGGATCGATTCGCCTTGGGCGACCAGTGCGCTCAGTTCGGTGATGCGCGCTTTGGTGGTGGCGCTGGTTTTTTCCAGGTTCAACAGACGTTGACAGACGTTCAGTTCCAGACGGGTCAGCAGCAGCTTGAGTGCAGGGGTCATGAACTGGCCCGGGAAGGTCTCGGTCAGTTCGCCGCAGCGGCGCAGGCGGTCGTTGAGTTCGACCTTGGTACGGGCCTTCTCCAGTTTGTTGTTTTCCACCACATGGTTCATGTAGCCAATGGCGATCAGAATTGCGATCCCGGCTATGACTAGCAGGGTGATCATGAGTGGTGTCACCGGTAAGACCTCTTTATAGGGTTCGCATGCGAGTGTAGTGGCTGGGCATTTAACCGCCTAGCGCCGCTCGACTGGTTGGATCGGCAGGTTCAATCTGTATCGGCCGCACGCTGCTTATATGAATGCTGGCGCTGCGGGTGCAGATTGCCATCACTGTGCGGTGGACTATAACGTCTTGGCGAGTGGCGGAATATAGGCGTCAATCGTCGGGCGACGGAAAAGCCCGGTTGCTGCCGTAAAGCAGGTCGAAGTCATTGATTTAAATAAATTTATATCAAGGGGTTGACGACCTCTCAATCCATCCATAGAATGCGCGCCACTTGCAGCGTAAAGCACACAGCGAAGCGCGGCAGGGAGTGAATGTTGTAGTGTGTCCCCTTCGTCTAGTGGCCTAGGACACCGCCCTTTCACGGCGGTAACAGGG
>NZ_JBSVXS010000183.1:0-7730 GCF_054070155.1 Pseudomonas sp. SDT291_1_S447 | reverse complement strand
CCAAGGCGCACAAGCCGGCGGATTCTGGCGTAGCTGTAGGCAAAGGCGCAAGGATAGGTAGCCTAAGAGAGTGTCTGGAGATGTCTTTTTAAACGTTAGCGTTTATCGAGACCTCATTCCGTCACGTACCCACAACAGATCCGTCCCCTTATCCCAACAGACGTAAGAAAATGGCCGAGATTGCTAGCCTGGTGCTCACTCGAACAGTCCTAAATATTCCGCCCAACCATACAAAGCCAGAATTCCCAGCAGTGAAAATGCATTCAATCGATATGGTATTTCGACCCACCGCCGCAAATTCAGCGGAAGGCTCCGGACATCTTCGAGGGCGCTCGGATTATCCAGCAACAGGCGCGAAGGACGTTTACGCAGCAAAGCAGTGATCAGAGTGAGCCTGTACCTGCGCGCCCAAAAACCGGAACGTCCCTTCTGCGGGCAGTTGTGGAGCAGATAGCAATTTTCAAGATGCAATTCAATTTCGGAAAGCTTGAAATACCCGACATAGATCATCACCAGAACGTTGGAGATGATCAGCACCAGTAACGCAATGCCAGTGGCGGCGAACAGAAGTTTGATTTCAGTCATTTGAGGTTGCTTCGTAAACGATTTCACCGCGGACTGACCTTCTCTCTGCCCCTTTACAAAAAACCTCTGTATTTCCCATAAAGCCAAAGCACCCACGATGCACCGCACACGAAATAGCCGACATGAAATGGACTCGTCGCCCAGAACCTGAGTCCTCTGGGAAGGCGTTGCACGGCGTCGATCAGCAAGGGCTCCTGCCGCTGGACGCTCTTGGATGTAATCAGCCGGCTGATAGCGGCCATCCGCTGAGTTCTCGAGTAAAAACTTCCCCCTGATGAACCACAGTCCATGGATAGGTACAGCCACTCATCAAAGTGTTTTTCCAGAGCATCGAGTTTTGTGTAAACGGCGTAGAAAATCATTGCGCAGTTGATCACGCCCATCATTATCTGCGCCCCACATGCCCAGGCAAATACTGTGCTGGTGATTTCCATTACTCGGAATACTCATGAATTTCTTGTCCCACTAACTCTCCTAGCTCTGTCATCTTTGTTCCTGTCTCCACGGAACCTGCCGCACCGACCACAAGTACACACACGAGTTTTCCCATTCCTTTCAGTTTCGCGCATACCGCCAAACCTACTTTCCCTCCGATATATCCACCAGCAAGAGCTCCAGCGGTACCGCCGACCATTTTTCCTCCCTCTACAAACCTCACTTGCCTGCATTCCGCCTCGCGGTCGGACGCGCAGACCTCGTAGATTTTTGAGCTGGATGCGCCCAGTTGCAGACCTATGCCGAGATAACCACCTCCCTTCATGAACTTTGCTGCTCTGGCAACGCCCGCAATGTTGGTTGCATATCCGGGCAGTTGTGCCGGTGCGCCTGCTTTGCCCCACCGGTGAACAGTTCGGCGGGTGGACAATCCCAGTGCACGTTTGAGTTTTGGATGATCTGGCAGACCGGAACCTTTGCGTACCAGCGGCCCAAGGCTCGCATCCAGTTTCGCCATCAGACGTTTGCATTTGGCATAGAACTCCGGCGAATGCAGATGGCGATGTTGGGTGTATTGCTGCTGATGCAGTTGCTCCAACTCTTTGAGGGTGTTTTTCAATCCTTCCAGATGCTGCCCGATCATGAATGACGCAACGCCCAATGTGCCGGCCGACACCTCCAGAAACGGCTCAATGACCTCATGATGCTCAACCATGAACGACGCTTCTTCATCCGAAAGGTCTTTCAACGCCTCGTTCACCTTCTCCGCAGCGGCCATCATTTGTGCTTCTTCGCGCCGGCACATGTAGTTGCGAGAGTCGCTGAACAGGACCATCTGCCCAGGCTTGACCCGCTCACCGAGATGTCGATTGAGTGAACGGAATTCGCGACGCAGTGAGTCGCCGGGACTGATTTCGTACAACTCCCGTTCAAGCGCCTCGAGCGTCATGGGTTTCTGAACGATGTGAAAACCCGATTCAGCCGGTTGCGGCAAGGTGTAGGCGTGTTCCTCCACCAAGTGTTGTGCAGGAGGTGGCTCGGGTTTGGGGTTGAAGGCATTCCAGGAGGCGCCGCCGTTGTCTGTAGCCATGCGTGGCTTGACCAGAGCCCAATCACCGTTACGCACAGCATCGATAAGTTTTCGCTCATTCGCGCCGTGCATGTAGTTGGAACGATGCAGGCCCATGGCGTTTAACAAGTCGTCGAATCCGGGCAAGTCGTCCGGGCGATTCAATGCCTGTCGGAACTGTTCCATGGCTTCGTAGGCATCGAGGATCTGCTCTCGCTGGCCATGGAACTCGCTTAGCGGGATGAGTCTGGTCACGTTCGTGTCCCGTTCTGAAAACGCAGGACTTTGGCGAACGGACTCAGGTTTGAATGCAGGACGGATCGGTGTTCGTTGTAGGGAAAATCCGGCTTTCTGACTTGCAGACGCCGCGCTCAAATCATCAATGTTTTATGGCGGTAATGGGTGGGGCAGAAAATAGATCCGTAGCCAATGTTTGCTCCCACAGGTTTCAGCGTCGTACACAACATCTGCAATCAGCATAAAACCCTGTGGGAGCGAGCTTGCTCGCGAAGGCGCCAGAATGAACACCCGATCAATCACCAGGTGATCCCGGCACCCGCATCACTCCGGCAATTGCAAATTATCCAGCGCCCGATTCACCGCCAACTCCCCGAGCATGATCAACTGCGCAATCCCCGCCAGCGCCTGACGCTGCGATGCCGGCAACAGGCTGGAGACGTTCTGGGCGATGGTTTTGGCCGAAGCGAGTGTTGCACTGGCATCGACCAGCAGTTCTTCGGTTTTGTTGTCCGCCGTCACGGCGTACATCCCACGGTTTTTACGTGGGGGCGGCGTGGAACCGGGTGGACAGAGGTAATGGTCGAGCGCGCGGTCGGCGGCTTCGTGGAGTTTTTTGGAATCGATGGATTCGTAGGGGGAAACCGAGGCGGTTTCGGGAGGGTTAGGTGTTGGTTTGATCATGGTGAAGCTCCTATTAGAGTGGAGCCGCAATAACTGTCGCTAAACAGAAAGGTGGCGGCTGTACGCAGGTTAGCGAACCGGTTATAGGCACCCGGCAGACCCGAGGGTCTCCCGCATACAGCCACCATAGCGGAGTCGCAGACATCGAGTCTGCGACAAAGCATGGAACGCTGATGCACCTATTACAAAAAGTCGAGTCGCTAAACCCGATCGCTGAATCATCAGCGACCGCACCACAATAGAACTCGCCCCCAAGGCGCACAAGCCGGCGGATTCTGGCGTAGCTGTAGGCAAAGGCGCAAGGATATGTAGCCTGAGAGAGTGTCTGGAGATGTCTTTTTAAACGTTGGCGTTTATCGAAATCCTCATTGCGTCTCGGATCCCACCGCAGATCCCTCTCCTTGCCCCGACAGAGGTAAGCGGCCGGCGAATACATCCCCCTGAAACTGATAGGGTGCCATCGCCTCCATTGAACCGAGACCGCAGTGGTTATGCGGATTCTGTTCTCTATAATCACTGATCGGCCATGTTTAGGGTGCTTGTCATACCAGCCTCCGCTGATCATAACTCCGCTGTCGTTTTACGCGCAGCTTCCAATAACGACCTGGAAGATCTGGTAGCCATCAGGATTGAGGCCATGCGCGAGAGCCTCGAACGACTTGGACGATTTAACCCAGATCGTGCGCGCGAACGATTTCTTGCTGGGTTCGACGCTAACAGCACACGCCGCATAGAAGTATCAGGTGATCTGGTCGGTTTTGTCGTAATCAAAGACCAGCAGAACGAGCTGCTGCTTGACCACTTGTACTTGGTACCCAGTGCTCAAGGAGCAGGAATCGGCTCTGAAGTGCTTACTCGGATTTTCAGAGAGGCTGATGAGATCGGGCGTCCCATCAAGGTGGGTGCTCTCAAGGAAAGCGCTTCAAATCGCTTTTACACTCGCCATGGCTTCGTGTTCGTCGAAAGCGGTGAATTCGATAACTACTATGTCCGGGCTAGCGGTAATGCCGTTAATTTGGGCGACTAGGCAGATCTTGATACGGTGCACCGTCAGAGGTTGCACCGTTAGATGGGCATCTGCATTCAAAAGGACGGATCTATTTTTAAAAAATAAATTCGTCCCCTTTTCCTCCAGAGCTTTCAACTCACGGCGTTATCGTTTCACAAACAAGATCCTGAGGCGCGCCATCCTTAAATGGAACAGTACATGTTTTTGAAAACTCGGGTGCTGGCTCAAGCGGCATTATCTCAAACAAGAAAGTCAGTTTCTCTTCTTTAAACTCTCCTTTTTTCAATTCAACTTGGGTGTACCCGTCGAGAAAGCTTTTACCATCAATGGAGCATAGCTCTTTTTCTTTAACTATTTTGCCGTTACCCCCGGGCAAGAGCGATTGCACCCGTATGCACGGGGAATCGAATGTCCTCAAATACCTGACAATATATTTACCTATTTTCCCTGCATCTGCTTGGTAGACCCGTTTGTAGTCAAACTCAGCCGCTGTCGCAGATGAAAGACAGGCCAGTCCAAAAACCGTGTACGCTGCCAGACGTAAAATACGCATTAATTACTCTCAAAAATCAAAAATAAATCCGTCCTCTTTTCTTTTCTTTTCTTTGCTTTTCTTTGCCTTCCGTTGATGGAAGCTCCTTCGTCTGTAGCCCCTCAAAGCGCTCAATCGAGGCTGAGCCCAGTGATAACGAAGTTATTTGAGTATCCCTGATTTACCCACCGCAACCAGGACAGCCATCGCCGAAAGCAACGCTATTGCGCTCCATTGCATCCATACAAGTTTCCGCTTGAGTGAGGAAGGAAAGCTCTTTACGTCTTCGGTGCTAAGCGTGCCGCGCCTGACGTAGAAACTAGTAAACGTAACGAGACCAGAGGCACCCCCTACTAAAAGCAATCTGCCCCAAGCACCTCCGTGTTTCAGGGCAGCCAACCTAGTGCCGGCAGAGCTATTTTTGAGGTATTCAAGGATCAGGTCCATCTTGATGCGTGCAATGTAGAGGGCAATCCCGATCCAGATGATCATCAAAATGATCACTACACCACACAACCCTCCGACTATTAGCTCAGCGAAATTCACTTAATAACCTCGTCAATCGTTTCGCCTGCCGGCTCACCAGTGGCGCCCTCTTTTTGTGAGCAGCGGCGCTTATCGAAGCTTCACTGTGCGTAAGCGTGGGAACCGCGCATTGCACAATGCGCTAAACAAAACCTGACTTAACAGCGATCCCAAAGCTGATCATGACCAACAACAGAGAAATGACGCTCCATTGCAGCACTACTAGCTTCCGTTTGAGGGGAGCTGGGAAACTGGCCAAATCTTCAGAGCTCAGCTCACCCCTTTTCAAATAGAACTGAGGAAAGGTCACAATTCCCGAAATACCACCTACGAGCAAAAGCTTCCCCCAAGGCCCTCCATGCCGAAGCGGAGCCCGAGTCATGATCGCTGAGCAATTCTTCAGGTGCTCCAACATAAAATCCATCTTCGTATAGGCCAAGTGCAAACAGACGCCTATCCAAAGAATTAGCCCTGCCAGATCAACGATGGCAATGGACAGAAGTACCTTATCAACGACGTTCAAACTCATTTGCTTGCCTCATAGATCTTCTCACCGGCCCATTCGCCTGTAGCTCCACCAAGAGCTCCACCAGCGTATGAGCCCGCCGCTACGACGATGACACCACATGCCAAGGTTGCCATGCCGCCTGTGGGTACACCCAAGCCAACACAGATAATCCCCGCTGTGGAACCAGTCAAAAACGCACCGGTAGCAGCACCGCCGGCCACTCCTCCGACGAAGTTACCACCCTCGGTATATTTGATCTTTTCGCAGGCATCCTTATTACCTGCCGCACAGACTTCTTGAACCTTCATGTAAGACGCCCCTCCCCCGACCGCTGTACCAATCCAGCCGCCGTACTTCACAACTTTGGCTGCTCTGGCGACACCTTCTGCGTGAGTGGCGTAACCGGGAATCTGTCCCGGAGCACCGGCCAGGGTCCAGTGATGCACCAAGCTTTTGCTTGAGATGCCGAGGGCTGATTTCAAACTTGGATGATCAGGGAAACCGATGCCCTTTCTGGTTAACCCGGTGAGCTGCCTATCAAGCTTGGCAAACAGTCGTGCGCGTTCATCAAAGAACTCCGAACTACGCAAATGACCGTCACGCTGAAAACTTTTCTGGTGCAGCGTTTCGATTTCCTTCAGCGACGTTGTCACGTCTCCCAGATTCTTGGCGAAGATCGATTCACCCACACCGATTGATGTTGAGCCTTGCGAAAGAATGGACTCTATCTGGCTCTGATAGCGAACCATGAAGCTCGCTTCTTCGTCAGTCATGGGCTTGAGTGCCGCGTCCACTTTCTGCGCCGCTTCCATGAGCAACGCTTCTTCACGTGTGCACTGGGGATTGTTCGGATCACTCAACACGATGAGCTGCCCGGGCTTGGCGTACCCGGTGACGTGAGGGTTGAGGCGCGTGAATTTCTCAAGCGTTGCACCATCCGGCTTATCGAACAATGCTGCTTCCAGCGCAGAGCGCGGCATGACTTGCTGAACGATGTAGAAACCGGGTTCCGCTGCTGGCTTCGCAACAGCCGGTTTCTCTGCGGGAGCCTCAGGGTATTCTGCCCAGTGCTTGGCGTGCAGATCAGTCGGTTCTACGCCACGGTAGACCTGTTTTCTTGGCGGGTTAGGTAGTGCGGGCCTTGGTACGTTTCCATATTCACTCATGAATCATCCTTGTTCACTTCGGGAATCCCGACTTGAGGTTCCGACAGTCCGACGCTATCGAAAAGCCCAAGTGCTGGCTGTAGGACAAAGCCTAAAAAGCAGTGCCCAAACGGCTGATTCCTGTCATTCGCGGGGTGCGCAGGATAACTGGTGAGGGAAAATGGTTGTATGGCAGCAGATGGCCACACATAGAATAATCGCAGGATTTGCCTGACCCACCCGCAAACTTGTGCCGAGTACTCGGAGTTTTTGTCGAGCTATAAATCGGCTGGAGGAACAACCAAATGAAGGCTTCACCCCTCGTACTCGTCGCGCTTTATTGCATGGGTATCAGCGCAGCGTTTGCCGATGCCTCACAGGCGCCAAACGACCAGCGAGGGCCAGCAAACATCGCCGTCGGTGAGCGTTTGGCTGCGGCCAAGTCCAAGCTAGTCAAACAAGGCTGGAAGCCGACGCGGATGCATACCAACGACGGCTATGAATACAGTGGCGTGGAGAAGGAGCTGGCTACACGCAAGTTCTTCGAACTGGATACCTGCTCGTTTGATAGCTCGCGCTGCATCTTGTACTACGCGAAGAAAGGAACTTGCCTACGCGTCGATACCATCGGTGAGCAATTCAATGACATGACCGTAACGCGATGGACCCGCGAATGTCCTGAAGCGCCTCAATAACCACACGAAAATGGCACGGTAATAATCAACTGCTCCCACAGGTGTCAGCGTCGTACACAACATCTGCAATCAGCACAAAACCCTGTGGGAGCGAGCTTGCTCGCGAAGGCGCCAGAATGAATACCCAATCAATCACTGGATGATCCCGACACCCGCATCACTCCGGCAATTGCAAATTATCCAACGCCCGATTCACCGCCAACTCCCCGAGCATGATCAACTGCGCAATCCCCGCCAGAGCCTGGCGCTGAGATGCCGGCAACAGGCTGGAGACGTTCTGGGCGATGGTTTTGGCCGAAGCGAGTG
>NZ_JBSVXS010000182.1:0-7864 GCF_054070155.1 Pseudomonas sp. SDT291_1_S447 | reverse complement strand
TGCTGACGTCAAAAGATCGCAGCCTTCGGCAGCTCCTACATGGGAATGCGACCTTCTGTAGGAGCTGCCGAAGGCTGCGATCTTTTGAACTGTGTCTCATAGTGGCACTGTGCAATTAAAGAAACGCCAGCCCAAGCCGAATTGCTGACATCCACCCCGTCTACACTGTGGGGCCAACCAGTCAGGGAGCACCCCATGAGCTTCGGCAAAACCACCCCGATCCTGCGGATCTTCGATGAGGCCAAAGCTGTCGAGTTCTACGTCGATTTTCTGGGTTTCAAGATCGACTGGCAGCATCGCTTCGAGGCGAATTTTCCGTTGTATCTGCAGGTGTCGCGCGGTGAATGTGTGCTGCATTTGTCCGAGCATCATGGCGATGCGTGCCCGGGTTCGGCGCTGCGTATCGAGACCGATGAGCTGGAGGCGTTTCAGCAGCAGTTGGTGGCCAAGGATTACAAGTTTTCGCACCCGGGGATTCAGGCGATGCCTTGGGGTAGCCAGGACATGACGATCGTTGATCCGTTTGGTAATCGGCTGGTGTTTACCAATGCGATCTGTCTCTGAAGCGAAAAGCCCCTCACCCTAACCCTCTCCCGGAGGGAGAGGGGACCGACCGAGGTGTCTGACGCTAGACATCGACCTGAAAGATCTGCATCGATTATGGATGGCCCTCACCCTAACCCTCTCCCAGAGGGAGAGGGGACCGATCCGGGGATGCTTGAGAGATGCACCGACCTGGATCTGCTCGGTCGAATCCATAATCGACTCGGTCGTTCAGGTCGATGTATAGCGCCAGACACCTCGGTCGGCCCCCTCTCCCTTCGGGAGAGGGCTGGGGTGAGGGGAAATGGCACACCGCAAAAAGAAGCCCGCCACCTAACTATCGCAGTTGGGGTCGCGGGCTTTTTTGTTACTCGGTCGGCACTAACCTGTCCAACACGCGATTGACGGCCATTTCCGCCACCATCACCACTTGCGCAATGCCCTGCAGGGTTTTGCGGTGAGTGCCTTCAACCTGCGCGGCATGGTTGTTGAGCATGACCGTCGCCGAACCCAGGGTTTCGCTGGCGTCGGCCAGCAGGGATTCGGTGTCGGCTTGGGGATTGGCCATGTACAGCGTGTTGGGGGAGTAGGGTGTGGCCATGAGGTCAGCGTTCGTCGGACCGAGGTAGTGGTCTAGGGCGCGCTCGGCGGCTTCGTGGAATTTCTTTGAGTCGGGGGATTCGTAAGGGGAGGCCGGGTCGGTGACCGGCGGGTTTGGCGTTACTTTGAACATGGGAGCGTACCTTTTAAAGCCGCGTCCATTTCGCCGCTAAGCAAAAGGGAGGCAGCTGTGCGCAAGTTAGCGGACCGGTCGCATCCCACCCCGGCGCACCCGAAGGTGCCATGCGCACAGCCACCATTAAGCGCAGGCAAATACCTGACTGGATGATATTCGTGCAGCGGGGAGCGAATGTAGCCGAGCCGCTAAGCTCGATCACTGGGAATCAGTGACGCAATCAAGTTACGCAGCATGCTCAGGGCGCACAAGCCGGCGGATTCTGGCGCAGGCGTAGGCAGTGGCGCAAGGATTTGTAGGCTCTTGCGCGTAACACTGAGTGTCTTTAAACGGCGTGGGGTTGAGGGGTTTATTGCGCTACAGAGTTTGAGGATTTGCCTGTCGGATCCCGGTGCGGCGACTGGCGTCATCGCGAGCAGGCTCACTCCTACAGGGGATTGTGCCGGACACGGAATCTGCGTTCACTGAAGATCAATGTAGGAGCGAGCCTGCTCGCGAAGGGGCCGGAACATTCACCCCCGATGCATCTGCCGAAACTCCCCCGGCGGCATCCCCCGCCGACTCTTGAACGTGCGATGAAACGACCTCGGTTCGGTAAACCCCAGATACTGCGCAATGTCCTGAATCGGCAGCGTGCTGTTGAGCAAATAATGCTCAGCCAGCTCCTGACGCAAATCATCGAGAATCTGCTGATACGACGTCCCCGCCTGATGCAACTGCCGCTGCAACGTGCGCACTGAAACGGAGAGCTGCTCGGCGACCTGCTCCTTGCGCGGCAAGCCTTCCTTGAGCAACTGCCGCAGAATGTTTTTCACCTGCTGTTCCAGCGAGGCATCCTCCAGCGTCGCCATCAATCCCAGCGCATGTTCTTCCAGCGTGCGCAGTAACTGCGCATCCGCCTGGCGCAACGGCAACTGCAAATACGCCAGCGGCACGACCAGCGCCGAATACGGCTGATCGAACAACACCGGGCAATCGAAAAACGCTTCGTATTGCGCCGGCGTCGCCTCCGCCGGGCATGAATGTTCCAGCCAGACCCCGGCCGGCGACATCTGCGTGTCGGCGATCCAGCGCGCGTATTGCAGCCACGAACCGAGGACGTTTTCCACCAGATGCCGGCGGATTCGCGGGCGCTGATAACGGCAAGTCCAGATGAGATGCACGTGACCGTCCAGCACCTCCGCGCGGCTGACGCCCATATCGCCGACCAGTTTTTCGAACGGCATGATCCGGCTCATCGCATCGCCCAGCGTCGCGCAGTTCATGGTGATGTAACCGAGCACGCTCCACGAATTGGGCAGGACAAAATTCGCCGCATTGAGCCCGAACAACGGATCGCCCGAGTGTTCGCAGAAATAATCCAGCAACCGTTCATGCGCCTCACCGGGCAAACGCAGGGTGTTGTCGCTCAACTGCTGCGCCTGCAAACCCGCCGCCGCCAACGCCGGCTCGATATCCATGCCCAGTTGTTCGGCATGGCGCAGGTACTTGAGCAGGGGCGGAACCGAGGTATAGCCAAGCGATTGCATGATCCCATTCCTTTGATCAACAGCGGCGAGGGCGGACGAATAGCCTGAAAGGTAATTTGAAACCCCGACTAAAGTAAATGGCTGACGCTTGCGCGACGTTTGACTCAATTGGCTACACGAACTGGCCGGATGCGACCGTGACACTTTGCGGCCGCTGGCTAGTATGGAGGCCTGAAATATCACTGATCTGACGGTTAGAAGGACACACGCATGCGACGCTGGAACGGCTGGGGAGATGCAACCACGGTGGTCGAACTGCCGGCCCAGGGCGCGGAGTTTCTTCATGAACGACTGGGCGAGGGGCGCGCGCTGCCCGATGCCACGCTGGAATCCGCATTGACCCGGGTGCCGGCTTCGCGATTGCCGGCGCACAGCTTGTACAGCGTCGATGCCCATGATCGTTTGCTGCATGCGCGGGGCCAGAGCCTGCCGGACTGGCTGGCGTTGCGCGAAGGTGTGCTGGGCAATTATCCCGATGCGGTGGCGTTTCCCGAGACTGCTGAGCACATTCGCCAATTGCTGGCGCTCGCCCATGAACAGGATTTGTGCCTGATCCCCTATGGCGGCGGCACGTCGGTGGCCGGGCACATCAATCCGCCGGATTCTGCGCGGCCTGTGGTGACGGTGTCGCTGGCGCGGATGAATCGCCTGATCGATCTGGACGAGCAGAGCCTGCTGGCGACGTTCGGTCCCGGTGCGAGTGGCCCGCAGGTGGAAAGTCAGTTGCGTGCGCGGGGCTACACGCTGGGGCATTTCCCGCAGTCGTGGGAGTTGTCGACGTTGGGCGGTTGGGTTGCCAGTCGTTCCAGCGGTCAGCAGTCGTTGCGCTATGGCCGGATCGAGCAGTTATTTGCGGGCGGAACGCTGGAAACCTTTGCCGGGCCGATGCACATTCCAACCTTTCCGGCTTCGGCGGCGGGGCCTGATCTGCGCGAAGTGGTGTTGGGTTGCGAGGGCCGTTTCGGGATTATTTCCGAGGTCAAAGTGCGGGTCAGCGCATTGCCTGCTGATGAGCGTTTCTACGGCGTGTTTCTACCCGACTGGCCGCAAGCGCTAAGGGCGATCCGCCAATTGGCCCATGCACGCGTACCGCTGTCGATGCTGCGTCTATCCAACGCCGTGGAAACCGAAACGCAACTGGCGCTGGCCGGTCATCCGCAACAAATCGCCTGGCTGGAAAAGTATCTGAAGCTAAGGGGGGCAGCAGAGGGCAAGTGCCTGCTGACCTTCGGCGTCACCGGTAATCGCCGGCAAAACGCGCTGTCGCTAAAACAGGCGAGACACCACCTCAAATCATTCGGCGGCGTCTTCACCGGCACCTTGCTCGGCAAGAAATGGGCGCAGAACCGTTTCCGTTTCCCCTACCTGCGCGAGAACCTGTGGAACGCCGGTTACGTAGTCGACACCCTCGAAACCGCCACCGACTGGAGCAACGTCGACAACCTGCTCAACCGCATCGAAAACAGCCTGCGCGAGGCCTTGGCCGCCGAGGGTGAGCGCGTGCATGTGTTCACCCACCTGTCCCACGTCTACGGCGAAGGTTCGAGCATCTACACCACCTACGTGTTTCGCCCGGCGGCGGATTACCCCGCGACGCTGGCGCGCTGGAAAGCGCTCAAACACGCGGCCAGCCAGACCATCGTCGACAACCACGGCACCATCAGTCACCAGCACGGCGTCGGCAAGGATCACGCGCCGTACCTGCTGCGCGAGAAGGGCGAATTGGCGATGGATGCGTTGCAGGCGCTGAGCAAGCACTTCGATCCGGCCGGGCGCCTCAACCCCGGCACGCTGCTGCCGGAGTGACGGCCATGAGTCAGGACTGGAACGCCGCATGGCGCCAGCAGATTCTGCCGGCGCTGGCCGAGGAAACCTGGGATCTGATCGTCATCGGTGGCGGAATCAGCGGCGCCGGAATCCTGCGTGAAGCCGCGCGCCGTGGTTGGCGTTGTCTGTTGCTGGAACAGCGCGACTTTGCCTGGGGCACCTCCAGCCGATCGTCGAAAATGGTCCATGGCGGTTTGCGTTACATCGCCAAGGGCCAGTGGCGCCTGACCCGTGATTCGGTGCGCGAACGTCAGCGCTTGCTCGACGAAGCGCCGGGGCTGGTCGAGCCGATGAGTTTCCTGATGCCGCACTATCGCGGTGGCTTTCCCGGGCCTCGGGTGATGGGTGGTTTGCTGAGCGTTTACGACGCCTTGGCGGGACGGCGCAGCCATCGTTTTCATGATGCGCAACAGCTTCGATATCTGGCGCCGGGCGTGAAGGAAAATGACTTGCTCGGCGGCACCTGTTTTGTCGATGCGCTGACCGATGATGCGCGGCTGGTGATGCGTGTGTTGAGCGAGGCACGCGCCGATGGTGCTGTCGTGGTTAACGGCGTTCGCGTTGAGCATTTGCTGCGAGAACACGGGCGAGTGTGCGGCGTTCAGATCGAAGATTGCGAAGCCGGCGCGACTCTGCAATTGCGTTGCGGTGTGCTCGCGGTGGCCACTGGCGCCTGGGCTGAACGCTTGCGTCCGGCAGAGGCGCCACGGCAATTACGGCCGTTGCGCGGCAGTCATTTATTGCTGCCGGGCTGGCGTTTGCCGGTGGCGCAGGCGTTCACTTTTCTGCATGAGCGTGATCGGCGTCCGGTGTTTGTTTTCCCGTGGGAAGGCGCCACGGTGGTCGGCACTACCGACCTCGACCATCGCGACGATCTGGATCAGAGCGCGAGCATCAGCGCTGAAGAACTCGACTATCTGCTGGCCGCCTGCACGCAACAGTTTCCCGGCGCCGAAGTGAGCGCGGCGGATGTGTTGTCGACCTGGTCCGGCGTGCGTCCGGTGGTGGGCAGCGCAGGTGCGCATCACGACAAACCCTCGAACGAAACCCGCGAGCATGTGCTGTGGCAGGAACCCGGTTGCGTGACGTTGGCCGGCGGCAAACTAACCACGTTTCGCCCGCAAGCCATTGAAGTACTCAAAGCCTGCGCGAGTATGCTGGATCGTGCCTTCGTCGATGACGCTGCGCCAGTGTTTGCTGCTGTGCCTGAGTTGCCGATCGCGGAACTGAGCAGCCATCAGTGGCGACGTCTCGCCGGGCGGCATGGCCGAAACCTGCCAAGGCTGGCGCAACTGCTTGCGGAGATCGGCCACGACACGGTCGGCGCCACCGACACTCTGTGGGCCGAACTGGCTTTCGCCTGTGAGACTGAAATGGTTCTGCACCTCGACGATCTGCTCCTGCGCCGCACGCGTCTCGGTTTGCTGCTACCGCGCGGTGGCGAAGAGTATTTCACCGCCATCCGCCAACTCTGTCAGCCACGACTGGCCTGGAGCGACGAACACTGGCAGCAGGAAGAACAGCGTTATCGGGCGTTGTGGCAACGCCATCACGGTCTGCCGGATGCCACGCCTTGATGCCCCTTGAAGAGAGCTCCATGGATAACCACCCGAACAAGCGTTACCTGCTGGCGATCGACAACGGCACCCAGAGCGTGCGCGCGCTGCTTTTCGATTTGCAGGGCAATCTGCTCGGCAAAGGCAAGGTCGAGTTGCAGGCGTATTACTCGACGCAACCGGGCTGGGCCGAGCAGGATCCGGAGTATTACTGGGCAAAATTGGGGGAGGCGTGCCAGCAAGTCTGGGCGCAGACCGGTATCGACCGTTCGCAGATTGCCGGCGTTTCCCTGACCACGCAGCGCGGCACGGTGATCAATGTCGATGCCGAGGGTAAACCGTTGCGCCCGGCAATTCTGTGGCTCGATCAACGGCAGAGCGAGGTCGAGGGCGGGATCAAAGGTCCGTGGGGCTGGTTGCTCAAACTGGTCGGCGCGCAGGGTACGGTGGATTATTTTCGCGCTCAGGCTGAGGCTAACTGGATAGCAAAACACCAACCTGACGTGTGGGCGGCGACGGACAAGTTTTTGCTGCTGTCGGGGTTTCTCACCCATCGACTGTGCGGGCGTTTTGTCGACTCGGTAGGTTGCTGCGTCGGCTACCTGCCGTTCGACTTCAAACGCCTGAAATGGGCTGCGCCGAGTGACTGGAAATGGCAGGCGCTGGCGGTGCGCCCCGAGCAATTACCGAGCTTGCAAAAACCCGGTGAAACCCTTGGCTACATCACCGCTGAAGCCGCTCGCCACACCGGCATTCCCGAAGGTTTGCCGTTGATTGCTGCCGGCGCCGACAAGGCTTGCGAAGTGGTCGGTGCCGGCGTGGTCGATGCGAGTACGGTATGCCTGTCCTACGGCACCACGGCGACGATCACCAGCACCCGCTCGCGCTATCTGGAAATTGTCCCGTTGATTCCACCGTACCCCTCGGCGGTGCCGGATCAGTTCAACTGCGAGGTGATGATTTATCGCGGTTACTGGATGGTCAGCTGGTTCAAGAACGAGTTTGGTTTGCGTGAGATGCAGCAGGCCAAAGAGCAGGGCATCGAGCCGGAGCAGTTGTTCGATGCGCTGGTCGATGCCGTTCCACCGGGATCGATGGGTTTGATGCTGCAACCGTACTGGTCGCCGGGGATTCGCGAGCCGGGTGTCGAGGCGAAAGGCGCGATGATCGGCTTCGGTGATGTGCACACCCGTGCGCATATTTACCGGGCGATTCTTGAGGGGCTGGCGTACGCGTTGCGTCAGGGCATGGAGAATATCGAGCGGCGTTCGAAGGTCTCGATCAAGCGGTTGCGCGTGGCCGGTGGTGGTTCGCAGAGTGATGCGGCGATGCAGCTGACGGCGAATATTTTCGGCCTGCCGGCGGAGCGTCCGCATGTGTATGAGGCGTCGGGTTTGGGGGCGGCGATTTGTTGTGCGGTGGGGTTGGGGCTGCATGCGGATTTCCCCACGGCGATCGCGGCGATGACGCGGGTGGGTGCGGTTTTCACCCCACAGCCCGAGGCACAAAAAATCTACGAGCAGCTGTACAAAGAGGTCTACCTGCGCATGTATCGCCAACTCAAACCGCTGTACCAAAGCATCCGCAAAATCACCGGTTACCCCGCTTAGCAGACCACCACAAATCCCCTGTAGGAGTGAGCCTGCTCGCGATAGCGGAGGGTCAGCCAGCAT
>NZ_JBSVXS010000181.1:0-7970 GCF_054070155.1 Pseudomonas sp. SDT291_1_S447 | reverse complement strand
GAATATCAGGCAAAAGTCAGTTGAGGGCTTCCCCTCAACCATAGAATCTCCCACAAAAGGCATCTGAAGTTTCGCCACCTATCCAATTTCAAATCCGGGTATTGCCGTTATCATGTCGCCCATCCTCAGTGCCCCAGCGGCGCGCCCCTGATCAATAGCGAACACCAACATGCACACCCTTGCTCAATTACGCGCCGGCGAGTTGTCGGGCATTACGCGACTGGATCTGTCCTGCGGACTGACCGAGTTCCCGCGCGAGATTTTCGATCTGGCCGATACCCTGGAAATCCTCAACCTCAGCGGCAACCAATTGAGTAGCCTGCCGGATGACTTGCACCGTCTGACACGCCTGCGCGTGCTGTTCTGCTCCGACAACCCGTTCACCGAACTGCCGGCCTGCCTCGGCCAGTGCGCTGCCCTGACGATGATCGGCTTCAAGGCCAACCGCATCGTCAACGTACCCGGCAACGCTCTGCCACCAGCGTTGCGCTGGCTGATCCTGACCGACAACTGCATCGAGAACCTGCCGAGCGAACTCGGTGAGCGCCCTGCCCTGCAAAAACTCATGCTGTCCGGCAACCGTCTGCAAACGCTGCCGCCCTCCCTGAGCAACTGCCATCGCCTGGAGCTGCTGCGCATCTCTGCCAACCGCCTGAGCGAACTGCCGCAGTGGCTGCTCAACCTGCCGAGCCTGACCTGGCTGGCCTACGCCGGTAACCCGCTGGAGACCGAGGCGGACGCCGCCGCGCTGGAAGCGACACCACAAATCTCCTGGTCGGCGCTGCGTCTGGAACAGCGTTTGGGCGAAGGTGCCTCGGGGGTGATTTCCCGGGCGAGCTGGCAACGCGCCGATGGCTCAGTGACACCGGTCGCGGTGAAGCTGTACAAAGGTGAAATGACCAGCGACGGTTCGCCGCTGCACGAAATGAATGCCTGTATCAGCGCCGGCCTGCATCCCAATCTGATCCGGGTCGAAGGGCGCATCATTGGCCATCCCGACGGCCAGCAAGGCTTGGTGATGCAGTTGATCGATCCGTCGTTCGGCAACCTCGCCGGTCTGCCGAGCCTGGCGTCTTGCTCACGAGATGTTTACGCCGATGATTGCCGGTTCACTGCCGAGGTCGCGCTGAACATTGCCAAAGGCATCGCTTCGGCAGCCGATCACTTGCACCAGCAAGGCATCACCCACGGCGATCTCTACGGGCACAACATTCTGTTGAATGAGCGCGGCGATTGCCTGCTCGGGGATTTTGGCGGAGCGTCGTTCCACGCCGTTGCCGATACAGCGGAAACTCGCGCGTTGCAACGCATCGAAGTGCGTGCGTTCGGGATTTTGCTGGGGGAATTGCTGGCGCGCATCGACTCGGGGTTGAGTGATAAGCGGCGTGCGGTGCTTGAAGAGCTGGAGCGGCGTTGCTGTCAGGCGGATGTGCTGGCGCGGCCGGGGTTTGACGAAGTCATTCGGCAACTTGAGAATCTGTGACCGCTGCGCGGTCAATCGCGAGCAGGCTCGCTCCTACAGGGGATTTGTGAACGCCACAGATCCAGTGTGGGAGCTAGCCTGCCAGCGATGAGGCCATCACTGACGAAGTCGATCAGCCCGCCAGGCCGACAAACATGTCCTGCACGTCATCATGGTTGTCGAGGCCTTCAAGGAACGCTTCAACCTCAGCCATCTGCTCGTCGCTCAAACCGCTGACCGGGTTCTTCGGCTGGTAGCCGAGCTTGGCCGACAGCACGGTGAAGCCTTGCTCTGGCAGCGCTTTCTGCACCGCATCCAGATCAGTAGGATCGGTCAGGAACAGCGTCGCGCCCTCTTCGCCCGGCTCGAAATCCTGAGCACCGGCTTCGATGGCGGCCATTTCCGGATCGGCGTCCGGAGTGTCCGGCGAGGCTTCGATCATGCCGACGTGGTTGAAGTCCCAGGCCACCGAGCCGGAAGCACCCAGTTGGCCCTTGCGGAAGGCCACGCGGATTTCCGCGACAGTACGGTTGATGTTGTCGGTTACGCACTCGACGATCAGCGGCACCTGGTGCGGGGCGAAGCCTTCGTAGGTCACGCGATGGTATTGCACGGTTTCACCCAGCAGACCGGCGCCTTTCTTGATCGCGCGATCCAGGGTTTCTTTTGGCATCGAGGCTTTCTTGGCCTGTTCGACCACCAGACGCAGGTGTGCGTTGGTGGTGGTATCGGCACCGTTGCGGGCAGCGATGGTGATTTCCTTCACCAGTTTGCCGAAGATCTTGCCCTTGGCGTTGGCTGCCGCTTCTTTGTGTTTAACCTTCCACTGTGCGCCCATTACTCACTCTCTTGATCTGTGGCGCCGAGACATCTATTGGCCGACGCGTGCCGGCAAGTTTATACGGCCTAAAGTCGGCAATCGACCAAAAAAACAATGTGGAATCGACATCTTCACCAGACCTTGTAGGGCGATTCTGAAAACACCCTTTGACATGACCTTTCGGCGCTGGGGTTTCGTACCCTCTTAAACCCGTATTGCCTGACAGAGCCTGTTCGAATGCTCAATGACAAGGAAAGTCCGTTTACCCTGACCCTGACCAATAGCGGTTTATGCCTGCCGGTGTTGCGCTTTCGCGGCGAGGAAGCGCTCAACCAGCCGTACCGGTTCGACATCGAACTTATCGGTCTGGCCCCCGCCGTGGCGCCGGGTACGCTGTTGCAGCAACCGGTATTCCTGCGCCTGGACGACCATCACGGGATTCACGGGATTATCCACAGCGCCAGTTGTGAACATTGCGGTACCCATCGCATCGGCTATCGCCTGATGATAGTGCCGTCGCTGCAGCGGTTGGCACAGCCGAGCAGGCGTCGGGTGTTCGTGCAACAGAGCGTGCCGCAGATTCTCCAGCAGTTGCTCGCGGAAAATGCTCTGCCCGCCGAGGGCTACCGGATTGAAATGACCGTGGGGTGCTATCCGGTGCGGCCGTTCTGCATCCAGTTCGAGGAAAGCGATCTGGCACTGCTGCACAGGCTCTGCGAGGAAGAAGGTATCCACTATCACTTCGAACACCGCGCGGACGGTCACGTCGTGGTTTTCGCCGATGACAGCCTGAGTTTGCCGCAAGAACCGGCCCTGCTGCCGTTCATGGATGAACAGCAAACGCGCTCACCCTGCGTCAGCGCGCTATTCCAGCATCACCACGCCACGCCCATGACGACACTGCCCACGGTACGCAATCGGGGGCAGCGGGCCATCGACGAGGACGCTGCCAATCAAAGCCGATCAATGGCCCGGCCGCCGGTGCTTTCTCTGGAACAACGCCACAGCGAACAACGCAGTCGACGGCACTTGGAGCGACAACGCTGCCACCTTCGTTCGGTCAATGGCCGCAGCGACTGTATCGGGTTGCTTAGCGGACATTTGCTGCAAGTCAGCGAACATCCGATCAACAGCTTCAACGAACAATGGCGGATCACTGCCATTAGCCATCAGGGTCAACACCCCTCGATTCTTGACCCGACGCCGACGGTACACCGCTATCACAACGATTTCACTGCCCAACCGTGGTCGACAGACTTTCGCCCGCCGCTTAAACAACAGCGCCCGAGCATCGCCGGGTATCACTTGGCGAACGTACTTGGTATCGAGGGGCAACCGGCAAGACTCGACGACCAGGGGCGCGTCGCCGTCAGGTTGTGGCCAGCGGATTCAGCACCCAATGACGATGCCAATGCCGATGCGATATGGCTGCCCATCGCCATGACCAGGGCCAACGGGCGAATCGTCCCTGAGGAGTTACCCTGTGTCGGCAGCGAAGTGTGGGTGAGCTTTCTCGACAGCGATCCGGATCGGCCCATTCTATGCCTGGGCAACTCACGCAAGCCCCCGCCTCGCGAGTCACCGCGCGCCCGCGACAGCAGCTTATTGCTCGACTGGCTGCTCAATAGCGACGCCCATTAGCCCCAATCGGCAGGAGCTGCCGCAGTTCCTGGCTGTGCAGCAGTGCATTAACCTTTGTCAGCCTTGCCGGCCGCTGCGGCGAATTTCGCCAGACGCACGTCGAGATGCCGAGGGCGCCGCCCGTGATCCTCGGCGCGCTCCTTGCGGCGGATCGCATTGCGCACCATCAACGAGCCGAGGTAACGGATCGGCTCCGGCGGGAAGTAGCCGAGCGGCCCGTTGATCAGCGGCGAGCGCGTCCACGGGTTGTCCAGGCCTTGCACCAGTGACGCGAGAATCTGCCCGCCCATATGACACGGGCCGACGCCGCTGCCCGAATAACCGAAACCGTAAAACACATTGCCCGCGCTGCTCATCTGGCCGAAGAACGGCAAGCCAGTGACCGAGCGATCCGACGGGCCGTTCCAGGTGGCATCTACTTTTACATCGGCAAACGCCGGGAAGAAGTCGGCGAGGCTGTTTTTCAACAGGCCGGCATACGGCGATGGCTGATCGAACACCGGCAGCATGCGCCCGCCAAACGCGAAGGTGTTGCCACCCTTGCCGAGCATGATCCGGCCGTCCGGGGTGTTGTGGTAGTAGTGCACGAAAATCCGCGAATCAAGCACCGTCACGCCGCTGGTCAAACCGATCTCCTGCAACAGCTCCGGGCGCGGTTCGGTGATCAACATATCGCTGGAAACAATCGCCACGCTGCGCTCGAATTGCGGGAAAGCACGGGCCATCCACGCATTCATCGCCAGCACCACGCGATCGGCAACGATGCTGCCGTTCGGCGTTTGCAGGCGTGCAGGACGCCCTTCTTCCAGCCCGCTCATTGCCGTGTTTTCGTGAATCTTCACACCCAACTGCAATGCCACCCGACGCAAGCCACGCACCAGTTTGCCCGGCTGCACACTGGCCGCTGCCGGCGAGAACCAGCCTTCCAGATGCTTGCTCGAACCGGCCATGCGCTGCACATCGGCGAGCGGGCGCTGGGTGAACGAGTTGATACCGTTGCGCTCCAGTGCGGCAATCACCGCGTCGGTCGAGCCGACCTGCGCGCGGTTGGTCGCGGTGTACAGCGTGCCGTCGAGACGGTAATCGGCATCGACGCCGTACTGCTCACAGAACTCGCCGATCGCGTGGATACTGCGTTCCGATTCCTTGACCAGACGCACCGCTTCCTCGACGCCAAACAGGCGCTCAAGGGTGAAATATTTCGCCGACCACGACAACGCACATCCGCCATTACGGCCACTGGCGCCGGCGCCGCAGATGTCCGCTTCGATCAGCAACACATCGAGTTCAGGGTTCTGTTGCTTGAGCATGATTGCTGTCCACAACCCGGTGTAGCCGCCGCCGACAATGCACACATCGGTGCGTACTTCGCCCTGCAACGGCGGGCAGGTTTCAGAGGTCTCGGCCTGCAAGGCCTGCTCCAGCCAAAACGGTCTCATGGGAAGGTTCTCCAGTCAGTAGGCCACAACAAAGCCTGCCGCGAGCACCGCAGCAGGCCGTGAGGCAAGGGGTTTCAGGAGCGCAGCGGTTTGATCGTCAGCGGGCAATTGGGGATTGAGGCACGCGGTTCCATCACGCCAACCGGGCGGCTGTTCCAGTGCGGAATCAGCACTAGCGCCGAGAACAATGCGCAACCGGCGAAGACGATAAACACCGTCACCGAGTCGAAGTAACCCGGCAGCAAACCGCCAAGTACCGCACCGACCGAGCCGCAGCCGTTGACGAAACCGGCCGCGGTGGCGCCAGCCTTGGCTTTGCCGAAGTCGATCGCGGCGGCACCGCTGATCATTGAATCCGGGCCATACAGGGTCAGGCCCATGACAAATAACAATGCGACCACCAGCAACACACTGCCGCTCTGCAACGCAGCCATGAACAGCGCCAGCGTCACGGTCAGCAAGAGCAGACTGATCACGCACGCTGGCATGCGCCGGGCACCGAACAGTTTGTCCGAGGCCAGCCCGATCAGGATCGGCCCGAGCAACCCGGCCAGTTCGAACGAAGTGGGAATGATCGCCGCGCCGACCTTGCCGACACTGGGCATCTGTTCAAAGACAATCACCGGGCCCCACAACAGAATCGCGTAACGCGCCGGTTTCAACATGAAATACGCCAGGCCCAGCACCAGCACCGTGCGGTTACGGAGGATTTCCTTTAACGGCTCCCAAACGCTGAGTTTGCTGTTGGCCTCGGTTTCTTCCGCCGTCAGTTCCGGCTCCGGCTCGACCGCCGGCAAGCCGACATCTTCCGGTTTATTGCGCTGGAAGATAAAGAACAACACCGCCACGACGGCGACCACCACCGCACTGGAAATGAACGCCGCGTGCCAGGTGCCCATCAAGGTGTACGCCCACCAGCCGGCGAACGGCGACGCCACCAGACCACCAAAGGCGTAGCAGGAACTCCATAACCCGAGCACTCGCCCGCGTTGTTGGGAGGGGAAAAAACTACCGAGGTTTTTGCACAATCCCGACCATCCGGTGGACTGCGCCAAGCCCTGAATCAACATGCAGGTGGCGAAGATCGGCAACGTGGCGTAACTGCCCATCACCAGCGCCGCTGCCGCGGAAATCAGCAGACCACCAAGCACCACGACCCGAGGACCAAAGCGGTCGGCGAGCATGCCCCAGGTGAACTGGCCGAGGGCATAAGCCGCCAGATAAATCGCATCGAGGTTGGCCATGGCCATCTTGTCGAGCATGAAGGTCGGGTCTTCGGCGATGCCGAGTTTGGCCACCGAAAACGCTTTGCGGGTGAAGTAGAAAGCGGCGTAAGCAAGCCAGGTAATCGCGAAAATCTGCACGCGCCAACGCGCAATGGTGCCGATGTGCTTGTTCATGGTGGTTCTGACCTCAGGGTGTGAGTGTGCCGGCAGAATCGTTAAGCAAAACGCCTGTGTTTTTATTGTTGAGCACTGCGATATCACCCCGTCCCTACGGCGATATCGGTCAGATGAGTCCTGCTGTTGCACGCACAGGCTCATGGCCAACGTGCTGCCCGAGCGGACAGTCAGCGATGGCGTGAGCCGATCAAAGCAATTACTGTTTAATAAATAAAATCGATTTATCGTATTTCACACATAAGCTCAGCTTGTTACTGACTAAACGATCAGGTGACTTCATGTCGGTGTCCCACGCCCAACTCAAAGCCTTCCACGCCGTGGCCGTGCATGGAAGCTTCACCAAAGCCGCCGAGCGCCTTTTTCTCACGCAACCGGCGATATCCGACCAAGTGCGCAAACTCGAAGAGCGTTTCGGCGTTTTGCTGTTCCACCGCAATAAACGTTCCGTACGCCTGACCGACCTGGGCGAGCGCTTACTGGCGATCACTCAGCGTCTGTTTGTAATCGAAGCCGAAGCGCAGGAATTGCTGCAGGAATCCCAGGCCCTGCAGACCGGCAGCCTGATTCTGGCGGTGGATGCGCCGGTGCACGTGCTGCCGCAGATCGCGCGGTTCTGTGAGCGCTATCCGGGAATCAGCGTGAAGATCGAGACCGGCAATACCGATGAATCGCTGTTTCGCCTGTTCAACTATCAGGCCGATCTGGCGTTGCTTGGGCGTGATGTCAGCGATGAACGCCTGCTCTGTGTGCCGCTGCGCAATGATCCGATGGTGGCGTTCGTGTCGCGCAATCATCCGTGGGCCGAGCGTGAATCGATCTGTCTGGAAGACCTGGATGACACGCCGCTGGTGTTGCGTGAGCACGGTTCGGTGACGCGGCAGACGCTGGAAGAGGAAATGGCGCGGGCGGGGTTTCGCATTCGCCCGGCGATTCAGGTGGAAGGCCGGGAAGCAGCGCGTGAGGCGGTGGTGGTCGGGATTGGTGTCGGCGTTGTTTCGGCGGCGGAGTTTGGTGCGGATTCGCGGGTGTGTGCGTTGCCGATTGTCGATTGCACACGACGGCTGACGGAGACGCTGGTGTGTTTGCGTGAGCAAAGCAATCGACGGGTGGTGGCGACCTTCCTCGATATGGTTCGCGACAGCCTTGTGTGAACCATGATGGCCCCTTCGCGAGCAGGCTCGCTCCCACATTTGGAATGCATATCC
>NZ_JBSVXS010000180.1:0-7984 GCF_054070155.1 Pseudomonas sp. SDT291_1_S447 | reverse complement strand
TGCATGGGTACGGCGTACATCCTGTAGGAGCTGCCGGAGGCTGCGATCTTTTGATCTTTATTCAGGGAGTTCGACGAGACCATCGACATCGGTCATCGCCCGCTCCAGCAAATCCGCCGGCAAGCTTTTGCTCGCCCGCGCACCGAGCAACTTCAGCTGTTCACTGCGACTGACCAGATTGCCGCGCCCCTCGGTGAGCTTGTTGCGCGCTGAACTGTAGGCTTTATCCAGCTGTTGCAGACGATTGCCGACCTCGTCGAGATCCTGAATAAACAGCACAAACTTGTCGTACAGCCACCCGGCGCGCTCGGCGATTTCCCGGGCGTTCTGGCTCTGACGCTCCTGCTTCCACAGACTGTCGATCACGCGCAAAGTCGCCAGCAAGGTGGTTGGGCTGACGATGACGATGTTGCGGTCGAAGGCTTCCTGAAACAGTGATGGCTCCGCCTGCAACGCCGCCGAAAACGCCGCTTCGATCGGCACGAAGAGCAAAACGAAATCGAGGCTGTGCAGCCCTTCCAGACGCTTGTAGTCCTTGCCGGCCAGGCCTTTGACGTGATTGCGTAACGACAGGACATGCTGCTTGATCGCAATCTGCCCGAGGCTGTCGTCGTCGGCAGCCACGTATTGCTGATAGGCGGTGAGGCTCACCTTGGAGTCCACCACCACTTGCTTGTCGCCCGGCAGATAGATGATCACGTCAGGCTGGAAGCGCTCGCCGTCCGGGCCTTTGAGATTGACCTGCGTCTGGTACTCTCGGCCCTTCTCCAGACCGGCGTGTTCGAGCACACGCTCAAGAATCAGCTCGCCCCAGTTGCCTTGGGTTTTCTGGCCTTTGAGGGCGCGGGTCAGGTTAGTGGCTTCATCGCTCAGACGCAGGTTGAGCGCCTGCAACCGTTCCAGCTCCTTGGCCAGCGAGAAGCGCTCGCGGGCCTCGGCCTGATAGCTTTCTTCCACACGTTTTTCGAAGGATTGAATGCGTTCTTTCAGCGGATCGAGCAATTGTCCCAGCCGTTGCTGACTGGTCTCGGCAAAACGCTGCTCACGCTCATCGAAGATCTTCCCGGCCAGTTCGGCAAACTGCGCGCGCAGTTCATCGCGCGAACCTTGCAAGTCGCTGAGGCGTTGCTGATGACTTTCCTGCTGTTCGCGCAGTTCGGCGTTCAGCGAAGCGGCCTGTGCGTCGAGGCGGCGCAGCTCAGCTTCCTTATTGGCGCGTTCGAGGTTCCAGGCGTGGGAGGCATCGCGGGCGTCGTCACGCTCGATCTGCAACAGTTCGACTTCCCGGCGCAGAGCGGCCAGATCAGCCTGCTTGGCGGCATTGGCCTGGCCGAGATCGGCCACTTCATCGCGGCTGGCGTCGAGTTGCGCGTTGAGTCCGTCCTGGGCCAGTTGGGCCATGGCCAGCCGTTCTTCGAGCAAGGCGACCTCGGCTTGGCCATTGCTCGCCCGGCGCTGCAGTTGCCAGGTGAGTGCCAACAATGGCAGCCCTGCCCCTGCGAGACCGAGCAACACGCTGGTCAAGTCCATAGCCATAACGACTCCTGCCGATTCGATAAAGCCTGAAGGTTAACCAAGGTGTCAGGTCTTGGACAGCTCAGTCTTCGAGCAGACCGAGTTCCTGTTGCGCGCGACGATCACCAGCGCGGGCGGCCTGGCGCAGCAGATCCTGACCGATGCGCCGATCCCGAGCGTTACCGCACTCGCGGCACATCAGTTGACCGAGACGGCTTTGCGCGGCGACGACACCTTCACGCGCCGGTTGCTTGAGCAGGCGGCCAGCGAGGTGTTTGGCATTGTGGCTGGCGCTCAGGCGCGGGCTGTCGAGCAGCCATTCGGCAACGCGAACGGTAAAGCGCTTGGGCGGAGTAACACGGGGAGGTTCTGAGGTTACAGAGTCTGATACTGAGCGAAACTTCATAAAGCACTGTGGGACGAATCGGAAGGCGCGCCACTCTACTCTCTTTTTCTTACAGGTAAAGTCGAAAAACAACCCGGCACGCCCGTCCTAGAGCAAGCGCTCGGGACAATCCACAGAAGCTGTGGATAACTCAGTGGACAACCGCCCTCCAACCCTCGCAAAGCCTTATGGAATGGGGCCCGCAGTCAAACTGACGATTTTTTCACCAACAAAAAAAAGCGATGTTTTTCATTGACTTAAACTTTCGTTACAGGCAGTCATCGGGGTCAGGATTGATGTGACAGTGCCGTTACAGGTCGCGCAACTAATGTGCACAAGTACCTGTTACTGGGTTATATCGATGCACTTTTTCCGAGCGTTTTCACCATGACTCTGGGGATAAGCGGCGTAAACACACAGTTTTGTGAGTGGAGCTACACCGACCGACGGTAGCAATCTGCACCATCTGGGCTGATTCTGCAGATCAGCGGAGCTGAAGCAGTGGTCGATTTCAGTCTTTTTCAAACCAGGGTTTGCTTTAAGCATTTCGATCCGTTAGTATCCGCGGCGTTAGTACCAAGCTGAAAGTCAATTCCGGTCGAACACATCCCCACGGTCAGCCTTCTACCAAGAAGCCCTACCGAAAAAAGCGGGAACGACCCCTCGATGGTTTCCAGGTAAATCTTGCGACGACACTGCCTTCGAATGATGCGAAGGGTGTTGCGAAGACCACTTACTCTGACCGAACCAACCTGCAAATTGATCAGGATCTTCACCCCGGGCCCAGAACCTTTGCCCTTGATGTGTTGCCTGCCCTCCTAAGTACCTACCTGCCAGCCCAAGCGCGCCAACTTAATTGCGCTTCAAACTGGCTGCTTTGTTCCAGTCGGGTTCTTCGTTCGACCAATGGTGGTCGACGTTACTGGAACGTTTTAACGTTGCACGGTTCTTATCCGTGTCATTTGTAGGAACACCTAATAACTATGTCTACTCAAATCCATACTCAGGATGCCATTCGCACCCTAACCAACGCTTTTGCACCAATGAACTGCCTGATCATGGCCGCTCGCAAAGGCTGCTTCAGCTTCACACTGGTCAACGAACACGGTATCGCCCGCCACAGCGAGCGTCTGTACCCCGATCAGTACTCCAGCGCCGAACCGCTGCAGGCCGTGATCGACCGTACCCGTCAGGCATTGATTGCCTGAGAGCCGAAAAGGCTGCAAAAGCAAAAGCCCCGCACAAAATGCGGGGCTTTTTATTGCCTGATGTTTCACTTTTAGCCGTTGGCGCTTAAGTACCAACGGATATAACGGTTATAACTCGAAGCCGGAAATATTTTAAAAACAGGCCTTTACGTCGCGAATATGACACTACACTTCAACTCAAGCGGCGTGATCCGCTTGCGGCGAGCCTGAACCGATCCACTGCTGCCAAGCCCCCCTTCAGGACTCGCCATCAATAACAAGAACCGAGGGTTTTATGGGTATCGCTGCCAGCGAACTGTGCCGCTACGTGATCCGTCCCACGCTGATCTACCTGGGACGTCACAGCGCGACTGCCGAATCTCTGCTGCTCGGCATCGCCGCCAGCCAGTCAGCCCTGGGTTCCGCCCTGCATGACCGCCGCGGCCACGGGCTTTACCGCATCGCCGAGCACCGCCATCAAGCCCTTTGGGATGATTACCTGGCACTCGATCCGGAACGCGCCAGCCTGGTTCGCGGCCTCGCCAGCCAGCATGCTTTCCTGACTGGCCCGCATCTGGAACTGACGGTGAATCTGCGTTACGCCACGGCTATTGCCTGGCTGCTGGTTGAAGAACAAAACCCCACCCTCCCCGATTCCAACGATTTGCTGGGAATGGCGCGTATCTGGCGTCAGACCTTTCAACCCCAAGGTCGCCTGCGCGACTTCACTTACGCCTGGCACACCTGTGTTTCAACGGTGAATCAGGTCGCCTGCTGACCGACCGGTTTCAGAAGATCGCACAACAGGTCGCGATTTTGGTCGGATTGTCCTACAAAACCGCTCTAACTCAAGGCATACGGACTATAGCGCTGGGACGAAAATGTTGGTAATTTTCGCCCCGGTGATCATCAGGAGTTCTAATAATGAAAAAAGTCATGCTCAAAACCACCCTTAGCCTCGCCGTTACCCTTGCCTCCACTCAAATTTTCGCGGCCGGCTTTGCCCTCAACGAACAAAGCATCAGTGGGATGGGGACTGGTTTTGCCGGGCGATCTTCTTCTGCTGACGACGCAAGTACTGTTTATGGCAACCCTGCCGGCATGTCGCGCATCAAGCGTGAACAAGTTACCGGTGGTGTAGCCGTTGTCGATGCTCATACCGATATCAGCAATGCCAGCTCCAGCCCTAACGGCGGCAGCAACAAAGGCGACATGGTGCCTTTCACCGCTGTACCTATGGGCTTCTACGTGAAACCGATCGATGAGCATTGGGCATTCGGCCTCGGTGTTTATGTGCCGTTCGGCCTGATCACTGATTATGAAAACGGCTTTGCCGGCCGTTACTTCGGCAGCAAGTCCGAAGTGCAAGTCATCACTTTCCAACCGACCATCAGCTACGCCTTCAACGACAAGGTGTCGATCGGTTTCGGCCCGACCATCAACCGCATTGACGGTGCGCTGGAATCCAACCTGTCGATCACTCAAGCCCTGCCGGACGGCAAGGTCAAGATCAAGGGTGACGACACCGCCCTGGGCTACAACGTCGGCCTGCTGGTACAAGCCACCGACACCACTCGCGTGGGCCTGACCTATCACTCGAAAGTCGACTACAAGCTCGAAGGCAACACCAAGGTCAACTACGGCGCACTGGCCGCAGTCGGTCTGGGCGCCAGCCAGAAGTACGACGCTTCGCTGAAGATCACCACACCCGAATCGGTCGACCTCTCGGTTACCCAGGCGATCAACGATCGCTGGAACGTGTATGCCGGTACCACCTGGACCCGTTGGAGCCAGCTGGAAAAAATCACCGTGAAAAACTCCGGTGTGCAGCCGCTGCTGGCTGGCCAGTTCGGTTCGATCAACGAAGACCAGAACTGGCATGACTCCTGGGCCTACGCCGTGGGTACTTCGTACCAGTTGAACAAGGAATGGGTACTGCGTACCGGTCTGACCTTCGACCAGTCGCCGACCAATAACGAAGACCGTTCGCCACGCATTCCGACTGGCGACCGCACCATCTTCAGTATCGGTGCCGGCTGGAGCCCGACCGACGACCTGACCATCGACGTCGCTTACTCGTACCTGAAAGAAGAGTCAGTGAAGATCCGCAACGAAAACAACCGTGGCCAGAGCTACGACGCCAAGTATGAAAACTCGGCAAACGGTTTCGGTGTCGGCGCTACTTACCGCTTCTGATGCTGCGCGGCGGGGTTAATCCCTCGCCCACAAAAAGCCCCGCTCTCTTTGCAGAAAGCGGGGCTTTTTAATGCCTGAAATTTGTGCGACCTGTAGGAGCTGTCGAGTGCAACGAGGCTGCGATCTTTTGATCTGTTTTTTTAAAATCAAAAGATCGCAGCGTGCCGCAGCTCCTACAGATCAGGGCTTCAAGGGTTTCGAGGCGATAGCCTTTTCGATCGCGGCAATAAATTCCGGATCATCGGGCTTGGTCAGGCTGGAGAAATTGGCGATCACCTTGCCCTGGCGATCGACCACATACTTGTAGAAATTCCACTTCGGTGCGCTGCTCTGTGCGGCCAGCACCTGGAACAGATGTGTAGCATCATCACCACGAACCTTCTGCGGCTCGGTCATGGCGAACGTCACGCCGTAATTGGCGTAACAGACCTTGGCGGTCTCGGCGCTGTCCTTGGACTCCTGCTTGAAGTCATTGGAGGGCACGCCGAGCATTTCCAGCCCTTGCCCTTCGTAGCGCTTATGCAGCGCCTCCAGGCCTTCGAACTGCGGCGCGAAACCGCAGAAGCTTGCGGTGTTGACCACCACCAACGGTTTGTCGGCGTACTGTTTGCACAGATCGATGGATTCCTTGGCTCGCAGTTTGGGCAGCGAGCCTTGCAGCAATTCGGGACAGTCGGCGGCCTGGGCCAGACCAGTCAACGCCATCAGCAACGCGGGAACAGCACACCAGCGCATCAGCATGTCGAGCATCCTTGAGCAGTCGTCAGAGTTTGACGTTACTCGCCATGCCTGTTTCTAGCAAATGCTCATGCCCAACTGCATCAACGCCAGACCACCCTGATGCCAGCCCCACCACACCAGCGCCAGCAATGCGGCGCCGAGTGCGGTGATGACGATTCGTGACCAGAGTTGACTCATACGGCGCTCGCAGCGGCTTGCAGACGTGCGACCGGACGCTCGCGCACCGGCCAGTTCAGCGCCGCCGCCAGCAGACTCAAGAGAATCGCCACTTGCCAGATCAAGTCATAACTCCCGGTTCGGTCATACACCACCCCGCCCAGCCAGCCGCCGAGAAACGAGCCGAGCTGATGGAACAGGAACACGATGCCGCCGAGCATGGACAGGTTTCGCACACCAAACAAGGTCGCCACCGTACCGTTGGTCAACGGCACCGTCGACAGCCACAGGAAGCCCATGGCCATGCCAAACAGGTAGGCCGACGTGGTCGTCACCGGCAGCCACAGAAACAGCACAATCACCACCGCGCGCAACAGGTACAACGCTGTCAGCAGACGCGGTTTGGACATACGCCCGCCGAGCCAACCGGCGGTGTAGGTGCCGAAGATATTGAACAGGCCGATCAACGCCAGCACCGTGGTGCCGACACTGGCGGGCAGATGCTGATCGACCAGATACGCAGGCAGGTGCACACCGATGAACACCACCTGAAAACCGCAGACAAAAAAGCCGAATGCCAGCAACCAGAAACCCGAATGCGAACAGGCTTCGCGCAGGGCCTCGGACAGGGTTTGTTCATGGCCAAGCACTGGTAACGGCTTGTCCTTGAGCATGCTCACCAGCGGCACGATCAGCGCCACCAGCAGGCCCAGCACCAACAGCGCGGCCGACCAGCCGAGCCAGCCGATCAGGCCCAGCGTGCCCGGCAACATGGCGAACTGGCCGAACGAACCGGCGGCGCTGGCAATACCCATGCCCATGCTGCGCTTCTCTGGCGGCACAGCACGACCCACGACACCAAGAATGACCGAGAACGAAGTGCCCGAAAGTCCGATACCGATCAGCAGACCGGCACTCAGTGACAGCGTCACCGCCGAGTCGGACAGGCCCATGCACACCAGACCCGCCGCGTAGAGCAGCCCACCAATGAGCACCACTTTTGCCGCGCCGAAGCGGTCAGCCAATGCGCCGGTGAACGGTTGCGCCAAGCCCCAGATCAGGTTCTGCAAGGCAATGGCGAAGGCAAACACCTCGCGCCCCCAGCCGAACTGCGCGCTCATCGGTGACAGAAACAGGCCAAAACCGTGCCGCACGCCCAATGACAACGCCAGGATCAGCGCACTTCCGACCAACACCCAACCGCACGTACGCCACATCGATGTCATTGTTATTCTCCGCTTGCGGGTATATACCCGCTTGAGTTTGGAAAAAACCGGCCTCAGGCCAGTTCATCCAGCAATCTGAGCAAGGTTTCACGCTTCTCGGCACCCAGTCGATCGATCAACCGCTGCTGCGCCGCTTCCCAGGCCGGCAGTGCTGCTGCCAGGCGTTGCACGCCGGTCTCGGTGAGTTTGACGATGCGATTGCGCATGTCCTCGCCCTCGGCCAGCGCCACCAGCCCCTCACCTTCCAGCACCCGCAGATTGCGCCCGAGAGTGCTGCGATCAAGACCCATGGCTTCGGCGAGTTCCGAGATGCTCGGTTGATCCAGACGCTGCAGATTGCACAGCAAAGAATACTGGGCAACGTTGATCCCGAAGCCGTCGAGAGCGCCGTCGTAATGCCTGCTGACGCCACGAGCGGCGCGACGCAGGTTGGTGCACAAACACTGAGAAGGAAGCATGATGCGTGTATATACCCGCGACTGTGTTAAATCAAGTTACAGATGAGTTTACCCATAACATTGTGCTGCCGGTGAGGCCGCCTTCGCGAGCAAGCTCGCTCCCACAGGAGATCGCATTTC
>NZ_JBSVXS010000179.1:0-7999 GCF_054070155.1 Pseudomonas sp. SDT291_1_S447 | reverse complement strand
TACACAAGCATCAATAGTCCGAGCCGCCGTAGCGACTGCCGGATCGACTCAGCGATCAGGCAGGGTGATGTTGAGTTCCAGAATCGAGCAACTGCCCTGGCTTTCCAGTGCAACATGTACGTCGTCGTTGCCGATGTTGACGTATTTGCGGATCACGTCGACCAGTTCCTTCTGCAAGGCTGGCAAGTAATCCGGCGTGCTGCGCTGGCCGCGCTCATGCGCCACGATGATCTGTAGACGCTCTTTCGCTACCGAGGCGGTACTTGGCTTTTTGTTGGCACGAAAGAAGTCAAAAAGGTTCATTACCTACCTCCAAACAGGCGCTCGAAGAATCCCTTCTTCTCGACATCGAGGAAACGGTGGGCTTTTTCTTTGCCCAACAGGCGGTCGACGGTATCGCTGTAAGCCTGACCGGCATCGCTCTGGTCGTCGAGAATCACCGGTACACCCTGGTTGGATGCCTTGAGCACCGCCTGGGATTCCGGGATCACGCCGAGCAGCGTTACCGAGAGGATTTCCTTGACGTCTTCAACGCCGAGCATTTCGCCCTTTTCAACACGCTCTGGATGGTAGCGAGTGATCAGCAGGTGTTCCTTGATCGGGTCTTCGCCACGTTCGGCGCGACGCGATTTGCTCGCCAACAGGCCGAGCATGCGGTCCGAATCTCGTACCGAGGACACTTCCGGGTTGGTCACGACGATCGCTTCGTCAGCGAAGTACATGGCCAGGTGTGCACCTTTTTCGATGCCGGCCGGGGAGTCGCAGACGACGAACTCGAATTGTTCCTTGAGCTCCATCAGGACTTTTTCCACGCCTTCGACAGTCAGCGCGTCTTTGTCGCGGGTCTGACTGGCGGCCAGTACGTAGAGGTTTTCCAGGCGCTTGTCTTTGATCAGCGCCTGTTGCAGGTTGGCTTCGCCGTTGACCACGTTGACGAAGTCATACACCACGCGGCGCTCGCAACCCATGATCAGGTCAAGGTTACGCAAGCCCACGTCGAAGTCGACGATCACTGTTTTGTGGCCGCGCAGAGCGAGGCCGGTACCGATAGCGGCGCTGGTGGTGGTCTTACCCACACCACCCTTGCCGGATGTAACCACGAGAATCTTGGCCAAGGTGTTTCACCCCTAAGGAAGAAGGACTTTTTAGCCCCTGAAAAACATCTCTTGAAAACTACTGCAGTCGGACAGCCTTGGCTGGAATTCGGCGTTGAGCCTTTTTCCTACTTCGTTTGAGCCGTTTTCGCTACGTTTTAGAGATGCTTGGAAAATGCGGCAGTATCCGTTAAAGCCGAATGATGTTCAACACGTCGCCCGACAGGCTGACCTGTACGCCCGAGCCCCACATAGGGTCGCGACGCAAATCTTCGGAAACCTTGTAATGACCGGCGATGGAGATCAGTTCAGCGCTCAATTGCTGACAGAAAATCCGTGCCTTGGTGTCACCCTTCACGCCGGCCAGCGCCCGACCGCGCATCGGGCCGTATACATGGATGTTGCCATCGGCGAGAAGTTCCGCCCCCGGACTGACCGAAGACACCACGACCAAATCGCCACCCTGCGCATATATCTGTTGGCCACCACGTACTGGCGTGGTGATGACGCGGGTCGGTTTGACCGTTGGCTCCGGCGGTTTTTCCGGTTTCTTTTTGACTTCGGCTTCCGCTGTTTCCAGCGGCCGCTCACGGGCGCCGGACGGCGGCAGCACCGGAATATCGATGGCGATGGCGGCGGCGATGTCTTCGATGCGGCTGGCGCGAATCGCCAGGGTGCGCAGGCCATGTTGACGGCAGACGCGCATCAGGCCCGGCAGATCGACGGCACCTTCGCTCGGCGGCAGTTTGTCCAGCGCCAGAACCAGCGGCGCGTTGCTGAAGAAGTTCGGCGCCTGGGCGACTTTGGCGGCCAATTGCCGATCGAGGCTTTCGAGGTCGTTACGGGCCAGTTCCAGCACAGTAATGGCCAGCATGCTGCCCTTGAGCTGGAATACGGGATCTTGGTCTAACGGTTCTGTTTGGCTCATGTCGGCATACAACGGCTTGTCACTAAAAGTGCCGAGACTTATAACGAGAACGCCCGCAGGCCGCAAGCCGGGTCGAACGATGTAGAATGCGCGGCCACTGTATTTACGGAAGCTTTAATGGATCGCCCGCGTTTTCGAAAAGCATTTCTTGCTCCACGCTTCTGGCCGCTCTGGTGCGGTCTGGGGCTTTTATGGCTGATCGTGCAGTTGCCGTATCCGGCGTTGCTGACCATCGGTCGAGTTTTGGGCGCCTTGATGTATCGCGTGGCCGGCGACCGGCGGCGCATCGCCAAGCGCAATCTTGAGCTGTGCTTCCCGGAAAAATCCGCCGCCGAGCGCAAACGTCTGCTCAAGGAAAACTTCGCCTCCACCGGCATCGCATTCTTTGAAATGGCCATGAGCTGGTGGTGGTCGCGTGAACGTCTGGCCAAGCTGGCCCACGTTGAAGGCCTGGAGCATTTGCAAAAGGCCCAGCGCGAAGGCAAAGGCGTGATCCTGATGGCGGCGCATTTCACCACGCTGGAAATCGGCGCGGCGTTGCTCGGCCAGCAGCACACCATCGACGGCATGTACCGCGAGCACAAGAATCCGTTGTTTGACTATGTTCAGCGTCAGGGCCGTGAGCGGCACAACCTCGATTCGCTGGCGGTGGAGCGTGACGACGTGCGCGGCATGCTCAAGCTGCTGCGCTCCGGTCGGGCGATCTGGTATGCGCCGGATCAGGATTACGGCGCCAAGCAGAGCATCTTCGTGCCGCTGTTCGGCATTCAAGCCGCGACTGTTACGGCGACAACGAAATTTGCCCGTCTGGGCAAGGCGCTGGTCGTGCCGTTCACGCAGGAACGTCTGGCCGATGGCAGCGGTTATCGCTTGGTGATTCATCCGCCGCTGGAAGATTTCCCCGGCGAAACCGAAGAAGCCGACTGCATCCGCATCAACCAGTGGGTCGAGAGCGCTTTGCGTGCCTGCCCCGAGCAATATCTGTGGGCGCACCGTCGCTTCAAGAGCCGTCCACCGGGCGAGCCAAAGCTGTACGCCAAACGCGGTTGATTCACCCATCCTTTCAAGCACCATGGAGTGTTGCGATGAGCCCAGCTGAACCGGTCACAGGTTTGATTCTTTCCGGCGGCGGGGCTCGGGCGGCGTATCAGGTGGGGGTGCTGGCGGCGATTGCCGAATTGCTGCCGGTGGGCGCGGACAATCCGTTCCCGGTGATCGTCGGCACCTCGGCCGGGGCGATCAACGCCGTCAGCCTGGCCAGTGGCGCTACAGACTTTCGCGCCGCCATCGAGCGTCTCACCTTGTTCTGGCAAGGCTTTCGCAGCCATCGCGTGCTGCGCAGTGACTGGCCCGGGGTTATCCGTCAGGCCAGCCGCTTTGTCAGCCACAGCCTGCTCGGCCTTGGTCGGCAATTGCCGGTGGCGCTGCTCAACAGTTCGCCGCTGCGCGAACTGCTCAATGAAAAACTGCACATGCCCGGCATCGCCGAATCGATTGCTCGCAAGCAATTGCATGCTGTGGCGGTGACCGCATTCGGCTATGAGTCGGGGCAGGCGGTGACGTTCTATCAGGGCGGCGGCAAGATCGATTCATGGCTGCGGCATCGGCGCATCGGGGTGCCGACGCAGTTGTCGGTGGATCACTTGCTGGCCAGTTCGGCGATTCCGTTGTTGTTTGCGCCGGTGAAAATCGGTGATGAATATTTCGGTGATGGCGCCGTGCGGCAATCGGCACCGATCAGCCCGGCATTGCATTTGGGCGCGAGCCGGGTGCTGGTGGTCGGTGTCAGCGGCAACCCGCGCGGGTTTGATCCGCAGCAGCCGCTGGAGCGCGCCTACACGGGGCAACAGCCGACGCTGGCGCAGATTGGCGGGCACATGCTCAACAGCACGTTCATTGACAGCCTCGAGAGCGACATCGAGTTGCTGCAGCGTCTCAACCAGTTTAGCCACTTGATGCCTGCCGGCACACCGACCCGCGAGCTCGGTGTGGCGCCGGTGGAGGTGTTGGTGATTTCGCCGAGTCAGCCAATTGATGAGATCGCGGCGCGGCATCGCCAGGAATTGCCGGCGGCGTTGCGTTTGTTTTTGCGCGGGCCGGGAGCGACCAAGACCAGTGGGGCAGGGGTGTTGAGTTATCTGTTGTTCGAGGCGGGGTATTGCAGCGAGTTGATTGATTTGGGGCGCAGGGATGCGTTGGCCAAGCGCGAGGAGCTGTGCCGGTTTTTGGGCATATCCGAGGCGGTGGTCCCGGCTTGAGATTTGTGGTGCCGCCATTCGCGAGCAAGCTCGCTCCCACAGGGTTCGGCGTCGTATGCGGCATTTGCATTCAACATAGAACCACTGTGGGAGCGAGCTTGCTCGCGAAGGCGTCCATACGGACGCCGCCGGATCAGAAGTGGAACTTCACCAGGAAACTCGTGGTGCTCTGATTGGTCTTGAACGCACCGGTGTCGTCGATGCCGTACTTGTCTTTCCAGTAGTCGTATTCCACACCGACATACAACTGCTTCTCGCCAAAACTCAGCGCCTTGCCCAAGTCGTATTTGACCTGTGGGTTGAAGTGCAGGTTGGCGTGGTAGTCGCCTTTGGAGTTGGAGTCGTTGTCGGTGACCCAGTCCATGAAGCCGTCGATCAGGATGTCCGACTTGCCGACCGGGATGGTGTAGGACCAGACCGGGGTGATCTGCCAGACGTTGTCACCGGCGCGAGCACCTTGGGTGTGACGCTGGTAGAAGTTCAACTGGAAGTAGTCGAAGCCCGGGATCGCCAGGTCGAAGCCTGGACCGATCAGGTACGACTCGGTGTCGCCTTCGCCGAACTCGTAAGTCATCGCCACCAGCACGTCTTTGATCGGCCCGAATTCGATCTTCTGGTCGAGCACTTTGCCCAGCGAGATGCGCGGGCTGAACTCACCGTAGTAGGTGTTCGGACCGTTGCTGAAGTCCTTGCCACCGTTGTAGAAGATCTTGTCGAGGAAGAAGAAGTTGTCCCCGTACTTCCACGCATCGGCGTGCTCGAAGGTGACGGTCTGCTGGATGCGCGGGTTGACCTGGAAGTCCTTGCCATACAGGTAGGTCAGGCTGTTGTTCTGCCACTGCAGCAGGCCTTCGGCCATGGCCTGGCCGCCGGCCAACATCGATCCCGCGAGCATCAGGCTGGTGCACATACGTTTCATTCGGTTGCTCCCAAAGTAGGTGTTGCACGTTTATTTTTTTAAGATCGGCGCTCTGGTGTGGCGCCTTTTTTCGTTGCTGCAAAAGTCATCCGATCGGTCAGCTTCGTTGCTGTTAGCAAGAGCCGAGCCAAGGCTTTCGAAAAGCAAAAAAACACCCGCTCGGCTGCTGAAAAACAGTCGATTGAGTGTGTTTTCGGGATGCCTCGGTACTGACCGGGGCCGGGATAAGTTGGCTTTTCGGTCAGGAATTAAATCCGGGCTTTTTTTTAGACCGAATTCAAGAGGCCGCGGAGAATACTGACTCAACGGCCAGGCCTCAAGTGCCCCGCAACAGAGCACCGACGACAGGCATGGGGCACGGTTGCGGGCCATCTTAGAAGTGCACCTTGACCAGCAGGCTGGCGGTGTTCTGATTGGTGTCGAAGTTGTGCGTATTTTCGACGCCGTATTTATTTTTCCAATAGCTGTATTCGCTGCCGACATACAGCTGCTTGTGGCTCCAGCCGAGGGCTTTGCCCAGGTCATATTTGATCTGCGGGTTGATGTGCAGGTTGGCGTGATAGGTGCCGCGCGAGTTCTCATCGTTGTCGACCACCCAATCGAGATAGCCGTCGATCAGCACATCGGAATTGCCCAGGGGAAAGCTGTAGGACCAGCCGGGGGTGATCTGCCAGACGCCATCGCCGGGGCGTGGGCCTTCGGTCTGGCGGCGGAAGATGTTCAGGGTGACGTAGTTGAAACCGGGCACCTTGAGGTCGAAACCGGGGCCGATCAGATAGGCCTCGCTGTCGCCTTCGCCGTACTCGTAAGTCATGGCGAGCAGGACGTCTTTGATCGGGCCGAACTCGAGCTTCTGGTTGAAGATCTTGCCGAACGAGAAGCGCGGGGTGAATTCACCGTAGAACGCGTGGGGGCCTTTGTTCGCGTCTTCTTTGCCGTTGTAGAAGATCTTGTCGACGAACAGGAAGTTGTCGCCGTACTTCCACTTGTCGGCGTGCTCGAAGGTCAGCGTCTGCTGGATCGACGGGTTGATCGCGAAGTTCTTGCCGTACAGATAGCTGAGGCTGTTGGTCTGCCACAGCAGTAAATCGCCGGCCATGGCCTGACTCGCGGCCAGCAGGCCGCCACTCAACAGAACGTTGGTTTGCGTGCGAATCATCTGTTGCTCCCTCTTGTTTTTATTGTTGAGGCAGGGTGTTGCACAGTCCCTGTGGGAGCGAGCTTGCTCGCGAAAGCGGTGTGTCATTCAACAGTGATGTTGACTGACATGGCCTCTTCGCGAGCAAGCTCGCTCCCACAGGGTTACTCCGTTAGTGCTGGTGCGCGTGGCAGTCGTTGATCGCTGCGCGCTCTTTGCCGCCGAGAATGTTGAACAGCAGGTTCAGCGTCAGCGCACTGAGCGTGGCCATGGCGATGCCGCTGTGGGTAATCGGGCTCATCCACATTGGCAGGTGCGCGAAGAACTCCGGACGTACCACCGGGATCAGGCCCATGCCGATGCTCACCGCGACCAGCAACTGGTTGCGACGGTCACCGATGTCGGCTTCCTGAAGAATCTTGATGCCCGTTGCGGCGACCATGCCGAACATCGCAATCGCTGCGCCGCCCAACACTGCTGGGGGAATAGAGGCAACAAGGAATGCCGCTTTCGGCAACAGGCTCAACACGATCAGCAAGCCACCGGCAACGATGGTCACCGAGCGGCAGCGCACGCCGGTCATCTGCACCAGGCCGATGTTCTGCGCGAAAGAGGAGTGGGTAAACGTGTTGAAGAAACCCGCCACGAACGAGGCGCCGGCATCGCACAGCAAACCGCGACGCAGCATGCGCGGGCAGACTTCCTGGCCGGTGATCTTGCCCAGCGCCAAAAACATCCCGGTCGACTCGACGAAGATGATCACCACCACCAGACACATCGACAGGATCGGCGCGAGTTCGAATTTCGGCATGCCGAAATGCAGCGGAGTGACGAATTGAACCCATGGCGCGTTGGCCATGCCGCTCAGGTCAACCATGCCAATTGCACCGCACAGCAGGTAGCCAAAGCACATGCCGATCAACACGGAAATATTGACCCAGAAACCGCGCATGAAGCGGTGAATCAACAGAATCGTTCCCAGCACCAATGCGGCGATGGCCAGATAAATCGGAGAGCCGAATTGAGCAGCAGCGGCGCCGCCACCGGCCCAATTCACGGCCACGGGGAACAGCGACAAACCGATCGAGGTGATGACCGTGCCGGTCACCAGCGGCGGGAAAAAGCGCACGACCTTGGACATGAACGGCGCGATGATCATGCCGAAGAAACCGGCGGCGATCGTTGCACCGAAGATGCCTTGCAGACCGATACCGGGCATGCCGGCCATGGCGACCATGCTGCCGACAGCGGCAAAACTGGCGCCCATCATCACCGGCATGCGGATGCCCATCGGGCCGATGCCCATGGACTGCACGATGGTGGCGATGCCGGCGACCAGCAGGTCGGCGTTGATCAGGAAGGCAATTTCTTCACGACTCAGGCCAGCGGCCTGTCCAATGATCAGCGGCACCGCGATGGCACCACCGTACATCAGCAGAACATGTTGCAAACCGACCAGGATCAGTTGCAAAAGGGGCAATCGCTGAATGGCGGGTGCGTCGGGGATGCGCGCTTTGGACAGCTCGGACATGCAACACCTCGGATTTTTTTATTCTTGTGATTGAACAGCTGCCGGGTTGCTCACAGCTGTTTCTGTGCATCAGGTAAACCGCTTTAAGGCGATTCGCGAGCAGGCTCGCTCCCACAGGAAATGCGCGATCT
>NZ_JBSVXS010000178.1:0-8014 GCF_054070155.1 Pseudomonas sp. SDT291_1_S447 | reverse complement strand
GATTAAAGAGTTACGCCGACCTGAGTGTTCTTTGGTGAATCCATAATCGACTCGATTTTTCAGGTCGATACATAGCGTCATACATCTCGGTCAGCTCCCTCTCTCATTGGGAAGGGTGACTGAGCGTGGGGGATTAAAGAGTTACGCCGACCTGAGTGTTCTTTAGTGAATCCATAATCGACTCGATCTTGCAGGTCGATGCATAGCGCCAGACATCTCGGGCAGCTCCCTCTCTCATTGGGAAAGGTGACTGAGCGTAGGGGATTAAAGAGTTACGCCGACCTGAGTGTTCTTTGGTGAATCCATAATCGACTCGACTTTTCAGGTCGATGCATGGCGCCAGACATCTCGGTCTGCTCCCTCTCCTTTGGGAGAGGGCTGGGGTGAGGGGGGAGCCAGGCACAGATGTCCAATACGGCAGGCGAAAAAAAGCCCCGCATTTCGCGAGGCTCTTTGATAGCGGTGGATCAGCTGCCTTTAACGGTTTTGCCGTTGACCGTGCCGTCCTGGAGCATGATGTTGTACTCCTTGCCGTCGGTTTCAACCTGTTGCAGGCGAACCAGCAGGTAATCCCAATCCTTGGCGAACCACAGGACGGTGATGCGCTTGCTTTGTGTCGGGTCGCGTACGCGCTCGACCTTGATCGCGTCGATCTTGCCAGCCTTGGTTTCGACTTTTTCCGAACCCAGTACGCGGAAGTCATAAGTATCGACTTCGCCGTCATCGACCACTTGATAACTCATGGTCTTCTTGCCGGCAGCGACGTCATGCTGCAAAGCCAGTTGATAAGTGGACTTGTCGACCATGCCACGGTTCAGCGGGATTTTCACCGCGTCGCCACGGTCGGTGCCGGTGACCATCTTGCTGTTCCAGTCGAAATCCAGATCAGCCTTTTTCGCTTTGCCCAGGCCACCACGTTCGAAGTGGTAGGACTGCGGCAGCAGCGTGTCCTTGTCCAGGGTCAGGGTGCTTTCTTCAGTCAGGCTGGCGATCATCATCGAGGCCTTGAAGCTGAGCTTCCAGACGCCGTTGGCTTCCTTGACCAGACTGCGCTCGGCGGTGCCGCTCATGGGCAACTGCTTCCAGTCGGCGGTGTAGCTGGCGGAGAACGGTTGAAGTTCCGCTGCCTGCGCGAAGGGCAGGGCGAGCAGAGCGCAAGCGAAGAGCAGGGCGCGACGCATAATATCTCCTAGTGTCGAATCAAGTGGCCGCTGGCCGCGAGTAACTGGCCATCCAGTAAAGCACCGTGTTCACCGAGTGCCAGCCTGCCTTCGGCAAACCAGCGAACAGCCATCGGGTAGATCAGGTGTTCCTGAACGTGTACTCGCTGCGCAAGACTCTGCGGCGTGTCGTGCAACTCTACCGGTAATACTGCTTGTACGACCAGTGGTCCGCCATCGAGTTCCTCGGTGACGAAGTGCACGGAGCAGCCATGCTCAGTGTCGCCGGCCTCGAGCGCGCGCTGATGAGTGTGTAACCCTTTGTATTTGGGCAGCAGCGACGGGTGGATGTTGAGCAGGCGACCCTGGTAGTGGCGAACGAAATCAGCGCTGAGAATGCGCATGAAGCCGGCCAGCACCACAAGTTTCGGTTGGAATTCGTCGATCAGTTCGATCAGAGCAGCATCGAAGGCCTCGCGACCTTCGAATGCCTTGTGATCCAGTGAGCGGGTGGCGATACCCGCGTCACTGGCGCGTTGCAGGCCGTAGGCGTCGGCGCGATTGGAAATCACTGCAGCGATGCGGACCGGGCTGTCGCCGGTCCGCGTGCTGTCGATCAGAGCCTGCAAGTTACTGCCGGTGCCGGACAACAGCACCACGACATCACAGGTTGCGGACATTAATGAGCCTTAAGGTTCTGCAGATCAACCTGAGCAGCGCCTTCGGCAGCGGCAGCGATCTGACCGATGACCCAAGGCTGTTCGCCTGCGTCACGCAGGGTGTTCAGCGCAACTTCTACGTGCTCCTGAGCCACGCAGATAACCATGCCGACGCCGCAGTTCAGCACGCGGTGCATCTCGGTCTCGTCAACGTTGCCTTTCTCTTGCAGCCAGTCGAATACGGCTGGGCGAGTCCAGCTAGCCACGTCAACCACAGCCTGAGCGCCTTTTGGCAGAACGCGCGGGATGTTGTCGAGCAGGCCGCCACCGGTGATGTGGGCCATGGCTTTGACGGCGCCGGTGTCTTTGATCAGCTTGAGCAGCGGCTTCACGTAGATGCGGGTTGGGGCCATCAGCAGGTCGGTCAGCGGTTTGCCGTCGAGCTGGATGTTTTCGATGTCGGCACCGGAAACTTCGATGATCTTGCGGATCAGCGAGTAGCCGTTGGAGTGCGGGCCGGACGATGGCAGCGCGATCAGCGCGTCACCGGTGGCGACTTTCGAGCCGTCGATGATTTCAGCTTTTTCCACGACGCCGACGCAGAAGCCGGCCAGGTCGTAGTCTTCGCCTTCGTACATGCCTGGCATTTCAGCGGTTTCGCCGCCAACCAGCGAGCAACCCGACAGTTCGCAGCCAGCGCCGATGCCGGTTACCACTTGGGCAGCGGTGTCGACATTGAGTTTGCCGGTGGCGTAGTAGTCGAGGAAGAACAGTGGCTCAGCGCCGCAAACGACGAGGTCGTTCACGCACATGGCAACCAGGTCGATACCGATGCTGTCGTGCTTGTTCAGGTTCAGCGCCAGACGCAGCTTGGTGCCGACGCCGTCGGTGCCGGAAACCAGTACTGGCTGCTTGTAGCCGGCCGGGATTTCGCAGAGGGCGCCGAAACCGCCCAGGCCGCCCATGACTTCCGGGCGCGCAGTGCGCTTGGCGACGCTCTTGATGCGTTCGACCAATGCTTCACCGGCGTCGATGTCTACACCGGCGTCCTTGTAGCTCAGGGAGGGTTGCTTGCTCATGATCCAGGCCTTTAGGGGAGGGGATTCAGGGGTAACGACCGAGTTCAGCGGGAACTTCGAAATCGACGGGGCGATGGCCTCACGCAAGTTTCGAGGTGCCCGGCTGTTGCCGGTCTGCGAAGGCGCGCGATTTTATCAGGCTTGAGGGGCAGCGGCCATCCTCGCACCGACGGGCAGGGCCATATCCACGGAAATTTTTTGCAATTGAGGCGAATGAACGCCTGTATAAGGTGGGGCGATTAACCGTCTATCGTTATCACTGTGCAAAAACTTACCGCTGTCGTGTGAATGTTTGGTGCTGGCAGATTGTCACAGCCTTGCTCAACCGATTCACGCGGCCTGTTCCAGCCGCTCCTGTCGACGGGAATTTTCCATGCGTTTTTGTAAATTGTTGTTTGTGGGTTGTTTGTCGCTGATCAGCCTGGCGAGTCACGCCGAAAACCTCAAAGGCCTTTATCAAGTGCGTGAGCCGGTCAATGGCCAGGCACCGGAAGAACGTGATCGCGCCACGCAGGCAGCGCTGGATACGTTGGTGCTGCGTTTGACCGGCGATCCAAAAGCTGCGCAAAACCCGGGGCTGGCGGCGATTCGCAAGGATCCGCAGCAGATCATCAGTCAATTCGGTTTCGATGCCGGGCCGCCGGAGGTGCTGAAGGTCGATTTCGATCCGGCGACCACCGAGCAGGCGCTGCGACGTGCCGGGTTGTCGCTGTGGGGTGCCAGTCGGCCGTCGATTCTGAGCTGGTGGCTGAATGATTCGGCTGAGGGCTCGAGTCTGGTCGGCGACGGTCAGTCAGCTGCTGCCCCCTTGCGTCGAGCTGCGCAACATCGCGGTTTGCCATTGCGTTTGCCTTTGGCGGACTTGAGCGAGCAATTGGTTGCCACGGCGCCGGCGCTGGAAGGCACGGATCCGGCACCGTTGCGCGGTGCTTCCGAACGTTACAACGCTGACGCCCTGCTGGCGGTGCATGCCCGTGAAGAAGGCGGGCAGTGGCAAGCCAAATGGCACTTGTGGCTGGGCGATCAGAAAGAGGCGGGCAGCGTGCAGGGCGCCGATCAGGCTGCTGTCGCTGACGCAGTGATGTTGGCGGTGGCTGAGCGTCTGGCGCCACGTTTCGTGGCCAAACCCGGCGCTTCGGGGCAGCAGACCCTGGAAGTGCAGGGCATGAATCTGGAGCATTACGCGGCGCTGTTGCGGTTACTCGAACCGTTTGGCGTGCGTCTGCAAAGTGTTGACGGCGATCGCATCGTCTATCGGGTCAATGGCAGCGCCGATCAGATGCGTGCGCAGTTGTCGCTGGCCAAGTTGCAGGAGTTGCCGGCCGAGGCGCCGGCGCAGGTTTCAGCGCCACAGCCTGCGGTTGCAGGTGCGGCACCGGTCGCGGCTCCGGCCCCGAGCCCGGCAACACCGTCGTTGCGGTTTCGCTGGTAAGTCTTTCCTTATATAGAAGCTACAGGAGTGGTACATGGCCGATACGCGGCGTTGGTTCTGGCTCGGTGGGGTTGTCCTGCTTTGCGCGTTTGTATGGTTGCTGCACCCGATCCTTACGCCGTTTCTGGTAGCACTGCTGCTGGCCTATCTGTTCGATCCGTTAGTGGATCGCCTGGAACGGCTTGGTTTGTCGCGTACTTGGGGCGTGATCGCGGTGTTTGCTTTGTTCACCCTGATCGTCACGGCGCTGATGCTGGTGCTGGTGCCGATGCTCGCCAAGCAGTTGCTGCGTTTGTACGAACTGGCACCGCAGATGCTTGACTGGTTGCAGCACACGGCAGTGCCGTGGGCGCAGTCGAAGCTGGGGCTGTCGGACGGTTTCTGGAAGTTCGACAAGGTCAAGGCTGCGATCAGCGAGCACATGGGTCAGACCACCGATATTGTCGGCGTGGTGCTGAGTCAGGCAACGGCATCCAGTCTGGCGTTGATCGGTTGGCTGGCCAATCTGGTGCTGATCCCGGTGGTGAGTTTCTACCTGCTACGCGACTGGGACGTGATGATGGCCAAGATCCGCAGCCTGCTGCCGCGTGATCGGGAAGAGACCATCGTATCGCTGGCCGGTGAGTGTCATGAGGTACTGGGTGCATTTGTTCGCGGTCAGTTGCTGGTGATGGTGGCGCTTGGCGTGATCTACGCAGCGGGCCTGATGATTGTCGGGCTGGAGCTGGGGCTGTTGATCGGTCTGATCGCGGGTCTGGCGGCCATCGTGCCTTACATGGGCTTCGTGATCGGTATTGGCGCTGCGCTTATTGCCGGGTTGTTTCAGTTCGGTGGCGATCTGTACCCGATGGTCGGGATCGTCGCGGTGTTCATGGTCGGTCAGGCGCTGGAAGGCATGGTGCTGACGCCTTTGCTGGTGGGTGATCGTATCGGTCTGCATCCGGTGGCAGTGATCTTTGCGATTCTGGCCGGTGGCGAGCTGTTCGGTTTCACCGGCGTGCTGCTGGCATTGCCGGTGGCGGCGGTGATCATGGTGCTGGTGCGCCATGTGCACGACTTGTACAAGGACTCCGACATCTATAGTGGCGTTGACGATCCGCAGTTGTAATGGCACAGGGGCGGCCCGGCGAATCGCCGGGTTGGCCCGTGTCCTGCAGGCGCCGGCGCCAAAGAATCTGTCATAAAACCAGCGTGTTAACGCAAACCTTTGATTTTGCTTGGACTCTGTCGCATTGTGCGCTCAGCTTCACGGGTATAAACTTCGCAAACTTTACACAGAGGCCACTAACGGTTCCTTGAGAACTGTTCAGTCAGCATGAAACCGATTCAGCTGCCCCTAGGTGTGCGTCTGCGTGACGACGCCACCTTCATCAACTACTACCCAGGCGCCAATGCCGCTGCACTCGGCTATGTCGAGCGTCTATGCGAAGCCGACGCCGGCTGGACAGAAAGCCTGATCTACCTGTGGGGCAAACACGGCGTAGGGCGTACGCATCTGTTGCAGGCAGCGTGTCTGCGTTTTGAGCAAATGGGTGAGCCGGCGGTGTACTTGCCGTTGGCCGAGTTGATGGATCGCGGTGTCGAAATCCTCGACAACCTTGAACAGTACGAACTGGTTTGCCTGGACGACTTGCAGGTGATCGCCGGCAAGGCTGACTGGGAAGAGGCGATGTTTCATCTGTTCAACCGTCTGCGTGACAGCGGTCGGCGTCTGCTGATCGCCGCTTCCACTTCTCCGCGTGAACTGCCGGTCAAACTGGCTGACTTGAAATCGCGCCTGACCCTGGCGCTGATTTTCCAGATGCGTCCGCTCTCCGACGAAGACAAATTGCGTGCCTTGCAGTTGCGCGCATCGCGTCGCGGTCTGCACCTGACCGATGAAGTCGGGCATTTTATTTTGACTCGCGGCACCCGCAGCATGAGTGCGCTATTCGACTTGCTTGAACAGCTCGATCAGGCTTCGTTGCAGGCTCAGCGCAAGCTGACCATTCCCTTCCTGAAAGAAACGCTAGGCTGGTAACGGCGCGGCTTTCAGCGTGTCTCGGCATATTTCAGGCGCCAGAAAATCCGCTTTCCTGCAGGGTGTGCAGGCCGCGTATCGGTTCAAATGGGCTTAAGCGCTTAGATGTAAACGAGAAACCGAGAAGTCACAAAAAGATCGATTGAATTTGCAAATGAGGTTGATAGCGGGCATAGTCTCGGCTTCTTTACAACTATCAGCCACGGTCGTGCCCATGCTAAAGCGCTTCGCACCCCTCGTGCCTCTCGCACTCGTCACCCTGTTGTACGGTTGCGCTGCTCATTCTCCAGTTCAAGAGCAGCCTCAACAGGTTAAAAATTCTGCCACGGCTCAGTCTTCCGTTATTTACCAGGAAGAGTTGGACACCGAAAAAGAACTCAACGAATTCAATGGCAAGAAGCCTTATCAGCTTCCTGTTCTGGCCGACAGCATCCTCGAGCGCGGCATGTCCCTGATCGGTACCCGTTACCGTTTCGGCGGTACCTCTGAAGCCGGTTTCGATTGCAGCGGTTTCATCGGTTATCTGTTCCGCGAAGAAGCCGGCATGAACCTGCCACGCTCCACTCGCGAAATGATCAACGTGGATGCACCGCTGGTCTCGCGCAGCAACCTTGAGCCGGGCGATCTGCTGTTCTTCGCCACCAATGGTCGTCGCGGTCGTGTCAGTCACGCCGGGATCTACCTCGGTGACAACCAGTTCATCCACTCCAGCAGTCGTCGCAGCGGCGGTGTTCGCATCGACAGCCTGGGTGACAGCTACTGGAGCAAGACTTTCATCGAAGCGAAACGCGCATTGGCCAACGCTCCGACTGTAGTTACTGCTCGCAAGTAATTCCCTCGATGTCGCTGCGTTCGCGGCGACAATCTGGCCACCGGCAACGGAGTAGACCTAGACTTTACAAGGTGAAGTTAAAGTCTTACTTGAAGTTTGCCGCGTAGCCGCTAGAATCCTGTATCTATATTGATGGCAAACCGCCTGCGTGCTCACTCAGGCGGTTTTCTTTTCTGTCCATCGGCAGAAAAAGCCGCAGCCAGATCAGGATGTTCTGCTTATGACGATGTCGGCCCGCCTCACTTTGATCTTCTTCGCAGCGCTGCTCAGCGCCTGCGCCAGTCGTACACCGCCGCCTGCGCCGGTGGTTCGCGCACCGGTCGTGTTCGGCCCATCCCAAGCTTTTTCACCGGCTGCTGAAGACGTGCTGTTTCGCGCGCTCGGTCTGGTCGGCACGCCTTATCGCTGGGGCGGCAACACGCCGGATTCAGGCTTTGATTGCAGTGGGCTGATCGGTTTTGTCTACCGTGATGCGGCGGGCATCTCTTTGCCGCGTTCGACGCGTGAGCTGATCGTTATGCAGGCGCCGAATGTCGGCAAGGAAGGCTTGCAGACCGGCGACCTGATCTTCTTCGCCACCAATGGCGGCTCGCAGGTCAGTCATGCGGGAATTTACGTCGGCGAAGGGCGATTCGTGCATGCGCCGGCTACCGGCGGCACGGTGAAGCTGGACAGTCTGTCGAAGGCGTATTGGCAGAAGGCTTATCTGAGTGCCAAGCGGGTGTTGCAGCCGGAGCATCTGGCGCATAACCCGTAGTAAAGACAACGTAAAACCCATGTGGGAGATTCTATGGTTGAGGGGAAGCCCTCAACTGACTTTTGCCTGATATTC
>NZ_JBSVXS010000177.1:0-8085 GCF_054070155.1 Pseudomonas sp. SDT291_1_S447 | reverse complement strand
CAGGCAAAAGTCAGTTGAGGGCTTCCCCTCAACCATAGAATCTCCCACATTGGAACTGGGTTCGCCGCAGATTGTGTGAACAACACAGATCTCCTGTAGGAGTGAGCCTGCTCGCGATGTAGTCCATTCGGGTGGCCAAGCCTGATGGCTTGCCGGAGCGCTCGCCTTTTTTTGTACGACATTTCCCAAGCTGCATCGGCGGTCATTTCAAGCTTCCTGAAGGGGTTAGGCTTGTGCTTCACCTGATCTTCAAGGAATTGCGCATGACTGTATCCAGCCTTACAGGCAGCCCGGATGGCGAACGTTTCAACGAAGTGCTCGCGCTGATTCACCGTTCCAGACATCAGGCCATGCAGGCGGTCAATACACAGCTGATTGAGCTTTATTGGCAGGTGGGGGCGCATATCAGTCGTAAGATTGAGCAGGCGGAGTGGGGCGATTCGGTCATAACTCAACTGGCCGCACATCTGGCGTATACCCAACCGGGCTTGCGTGGGTTCACCCGACCAAATCTGTTCCGAATGCGCCAGTTTTATGAAACCTATCGGGACGATCCAATTGTCTCACCACTGGTGAGACAATTGCCGTGGACTCATAACATGATCATTTTGAGCCAAAGCAAACTCCCGGAGGAGCGTGGGTTCTACCTGCGAATGGCCATTCAGGAAAAGTGGTCGAAGCGCGAATTGGAGCGCCAATTCAAAGCAGCTTTGTTTGAGCGAAGCGTCACCGACCCGGCAAAAGCCTCCGCGGCACTGCAGCAATCCCACCCCGAAGCTCTCGAGATATTCCGCGATTCCTACATGGTCGAATTTCTCGACTTGCCCGGCGCTCATTCTGAAACCGATCTGCACCAAGGCCTGCTATCTCGCCTCAAGGAATTCCTGATCGAACTTGGTCGCGACTTCTGCTTTGTCGGTTCCGAATATCCGTTGCAGGTAGGCGGTCGGGATTTCTCTCTCGATCTTCTGTTCTTCCACCGAGGGCTCAACTGCCTTGTAGCCATTGAACTCAAGGTCGGCCGTTTTGAGCCGGAATACCTCGGCAAGCTGGATTTCTATCTGGAGGCGCTGGACCGCAATGTCCGCAAGCCTCACGAAAACCCGGCCATCGGTGTCCTGCTGTGCGCCAGCAAGGAAGATGAGGTCGTCGAGTACGCCCTCAATCGCAGTCTCTCGCCCGCATTGATAGCGGAATATCAAACCTGTTTGCCGGATAAACAATTGCTGCAAGCCAAGTTGCATGAGTTTTATGCACTGGATACGGCGCACACAGAAAATAGCGAGTAACGACTGCTTATTCCCATAAACCATAAGCACCGCACTTTGCGTGATATGGCCTGCGCGGGTTTGCCGGTATGATAGGCGCCCCCGCACGTCTGGATTGCGAATACGCCATGACCCTGCAGTACCCAACCATCGCCGATTGCGTCGGCAACACGCCGCTGGTGCGTTTGCAGCGCCTGCCCGGTGCTACCAGCAACACCCTATTGCTCAAGCTCGAAGGGAATAACCCGGCGGGTTCGGTCAAGGACCGTCCGGCGCTGTCGATGATCACTCGCGCCGAGTTGCGCGGGCAGATCCACGCCGGCGATACGCTGATCGAAGCGACCTCGGGTAACACCGGGATCGCGCTGGCCATGGCGGCTGCGATTAAGGGTTACAAAATGATCCTTATCATGCCGGACAACTCCAGCGCCGAACGTAAAGCGGCAATGACCGCTTACGGCGCCGAGCTGATTCTGGTCAGCCAGGAAGAGGGCATGGAAGGCGCCCGCGATCTCGCCCAGCGTATGGAAGCCGAAGGCCGTGGCAAAGTGCTCGATCAGTTTGCCAACGGCGACAATCCTGAAGCGCACTACACCACCACTGGCCCGGAAATCTGGCGCCAGACCCAGGGCAGCATCACCCACTTCGTCAGTTCGATGGGCACCACCGGTACCATCATGGGCGTGTCGCGCTACTTGAAAGAGCAGAGCGACAGCGTGCAGATCGTCGGCCTGCAACCGATGGAAGGCTCGGCCATTCCGGGCATCCGCCGCTGGCCGCAGGAATACCTGCCGAAGATCTATCAGGCCGATCGCGTTGATCGCATCGTCGACATGGCGCAAAGCGAAGCCGAGGACGTCACCCGGCGTCTGGCCCGCGAAGAAGGCATCTTCTGCGGCGTGTCCTCGGGCGGTGCGGTGGCAGCGATGCTGCGCCTGTCCAAAGAAGTTGAAAACGCGGTGATCGTCGCGATCATCTGCGACCGTGGCGACCGTTACCTGTCGACCGGCATTTTCGACGCGCCCAACTGATGGCCAAGCACGAGAGAGGCCTGCGCTTCCAGCCCACGGGCGGAAGCAAGGCCGCGCAAATTCCGACCGGTAAAAAGCAGCGTTTGAGCATCGAGCGCCTGGCCAATGACGGGCGCGGTATCGCGTTTTTCGAAGGCAAAACCTGGTTCGTCCTCGGCGCCCTTGCCGGTGAAGAGGTCGAAGCGCGGGTGCTCGGCGCCCACGGCAAAGTGGTCGAGGCGCGCACCGAGCGCGTGTTCAAGGCCAGCGAATTGCGTCGCCCGGCACCGTGTCAGCACGCCGGCCGTTGCGGCGGTTGCAGCGTGCAGCATTTGCCCCACAGCGAACAGCTTGCCCTGAAACAGCGCATGCTCGCCGAGCAATTGTCGCGCGTCGCCGGTGTCGAACCTGAAGAGTGGGCAGCGCCGTTGACCGGTCCCGAATTCGGCTATCGCCGTCGCGCCCGGATTGCGGTGCGCTGGGACATGAAGGCGAAGAAACTCGAAGTCGGTTTCCGTGCCGCTGGCAGTCAGGACATCGTCGCGATCAGCGAATGCCCGGTGCTGGTACAGCCCTTGCAACCGATCATGACCCGTTTGCCGGAGATGCTTCGTCGTTTGAGCAAACCGCAGGCGCTGGGCCATGTCGAGTTGTTCAGCGGCTCGTCTCTGGCGGTGTTGCTGCGGCACATGGCGCCGTTGTCCGAAGCGGATCTGACCATCCTCAAGGACTTCTGCCAGTTCCATGAAGCGCAATTGTGGTTGCATGGCGAAGGTGAGCCGCAACCGGTCGATGCGACCCAGTCGCTGGGTTATCGCCTGGAGCAGTGGGATCTGGATCTGGCGTACCGACCGGGTGACTTCATTCAGGTCAATGCCGGTGTCAACGAAGCCATGGTCGCGCAAGCGCTGGAGTGGCTGAAGCCGGGTCGCGACGAGCGCGTGCTCGATCTGTTCTGCGGCTTGGGCAACTTCGCCTTGCCGTTGGCCAAAGTCGTGCGCGAAGTGGTGGCGGTCGAGGGTGTGCAAACCATGGTCGATCGCGCTGAAGCGAACGCCGCCAGTAACAATTTGCATAACACAAAGTTTTTTCAAGCCGATTTATCCCAGCCTTTGACCGATGCCCAGTGGATCGGAAACGGCTTTTCTGCGGTACTCTTGGACCCACCGCGTGACGGTGCTTTCGAGGTGGTTCGCAAGCTGGCGACCCTGGGTGCCAAACGGTTGGTGTATGTGTCGTGCAACCCTGCAACTCTGGCGCGCGACACGGTCGAATTGATCAAGCAGGGCTACCGGTTAAAACGTGCCGGGATTCTCGATATGTTTCCTCAGACGGCACATGTCGAGGCCATGGCGTTATTTGAAGCGAGCCAGGATGGCTCGTCTGAATCCGTCTGATCTGTCCGCGCAGCGCTCGCATCAGCCCCGCGAGCGCAAACGGGCAACAAGGATCAGCGATTTGACGCATTGAATCTGCGTCGTAGGGAAGGTAAAGCAAGATGGTACAGGTGAGAGCACACCAGCCGATCAACACTGACGGCAGTATCAATCTCGAGGCTTGGCTCGATCACGCGGTCAGTGTCGATCTGGCACTGGATCGCGAAGCCTTGAAAGAAGCCTGCGAGTTCGCTCGCGAGGCCGAACAACAGTCCAATGCCAAGAAGAATCTGTGGGCCGAAGGCTCCGGCAGTTTCAGTACGGGCCTGGAAATCGCCGAGATTCTCGCCGACCTCAAGCTCGATCAGGATTCGCTGGTCGCGGCGGTCCTGTATCGCGGCGTGCGCGAAGGCCAGATCGAACTCGCGGCCATCGGCCAGCGCTTTGGCCCGGTGGTGGCCAAGCTGATCGACGGCGTGCAGCGCATGGCGGCCATTAGTGCCAGTCTCAGTCCGCGTCAGTCGATGGTCATGGGCACGCAAGGGCAGGTGGAAAACCTGCGCAAGATGCTGGTGGCGATGGTCGACGACGTTCGCGTCGCGCTGATCAAACTGGCCGAACGTACCTGCGCCATTCGTGCGGTGAAAACCGCTGACGACGAAAAGCGTAACCGCGTCGCCCGCGAAGTCTTCGACATCTATGCGCCGCTCGCGCACCGCCTCGGCATCGGTCATATCAAATGGGAACTGGAGGACTTGTCCTTCCGTTATCTCGAGCCGGATCAATACAAGCAAATCGCCAAGTTGCTCCACGAGCGACGGCTTGATCGCGAGCGTTTCATCGCCGACGTGATGACCCAGCTCAAGGACGAATTGCAGGCCACCGGCGTCGACGCCGACATCAGCGGCCGGGCCAAACACATCTATTCGATCTGGCGCAAAATGCAGCGCAAGGGTCTGGAATTCAGCCAGATCTACGACGTGCGCGCCGTACGCGTGCTGGTCCCGGAAATGCGCGACTGCTACACCGCGCTGGGTATCGTCCACACCTTGTGGCGGCACATCCCGAAAGAATTCGACGACTACATCGCCAACCCGAAAGAGAACGGCTACCGCTCGCTGCACACCGCGGTGATCGGCCCTGAGGGTAAAGTGCTGGAAGTGCAGATCCGTACGCACTCGATGCATGAAGAAGCCGAACTCGGCGTCTGCGCGCACTGGCGCTACAAGGGCACCGACGTCAAATCCGGTTCGAACCACTACGAAGAGAAAATTTCCTGGCTGCGTCAGGTCCTCGAGTGGCATGAAGAACTGGGCGACATCGGTGGTCTGGCGGAACAGCTGCGCGTCGATATCGAGCCGGATCGGGTCTACATCTTCACTCCCGACGGTCACGCCATCGACTTGCCGAAAGGTGCGACGCCGCTGGACTTCGCCTACCGCGTGCACACCGAGATCGGCCACAACTGCCGTGGCGCGAAGATCAACGGGCGCATCGTGCCGCTCAACTACAGCCTGCAGACCGGTGAGCAGGTCGAGATCATTACCAGCAAGCACGGCACGCCGAGCCGCGACTGGCTGAACTCCAACCTCGGTTACGTCACCACCTCGCGGGCGCGAGCGAAGATCGTCCACTGGTTCAAATTGCAGGCGCGCGACCAGAACGTTGCCGCCGGTAAAACCCTGATCGAGCGCGAACTGACGCGCCTCGGCCTGCCCGCGGTGGATTTCGACAAGCTGGCCGACAAGGCCAACATGAAAACCGCCGAAGACATGTTCGCCGCCCTCGGTGCTGGCGACCTGCGTCTGGCGCAACTGGTCAACCTCGCGCAGCAACTGGTCGAGCCGGAACGTGGCAACGAGCAACTGGAACTGATTCCACGCAAAGCCACCGGCTACAAACCGGGCAAGCGCGGCGATATTCAGATCCAGGGCGTCGGTAATCTGATGACGCAGATGGCCGGCTGCTGCCAGCCGCTGCCGGGCGATGCGATCGTCGGCTACATCACTCAGGGCCGTGGCGTGAGCATTCACCGTCAGGACTGCGCCTCGGTGCTGCAACTGGGCGGACGCGAGCCGGAGCGGATCATCCAGGTCAGCTGGGGCCCGGTGCCGGTGCTCACCTACCCGGTGGACATCGTCATCCGCGCCTACGACCGTTCCGGTCTGCTGCGTGACGTCTCGCAGGTGCTGCTCAACGAGCGTATCAACGTGCTGGCGGTCAACACCCGCTCGAACAAGGAAGACAACACCGCGCTGATGTCGCTGACCATCGAGATCCCGGGGCTGGATGCACTGGGCCGGTTGCTCGGGCGGATTTCGCAGTTGCCAAACATCATCGAAACGCGGCGTAACCGTACTCCGTGATGACCAACCCGATCAACTGTGGGAGCTGGCTTGCCAGCGATTGCATCACCTCGATTGTCCTGAAACACCGAGGAGTCCGCATCGCTGGCAAGCCAGCTCCCACAGGGTTTTGTGGTGAGAGATAAATGATGTACAGCCTTGAAGACCTGCTCCACCTGATGAACCGTCTGCGCGATCCGCAGTACGGTTGCCCGTGGGACATCAAGCAAACCTACGCGACCATCGTCCCGCACACCCTCGAAGAAGCCTACGAAGTGGCCGATGCCATCGAACGTGGCGACTTCGATCATTTGCAGGGCGAGTTGGGCGATTTACTGTTCCAGGTGGTGTATTACAGCCAGTTGGCCAAGGAGGAAGGGCGCTTCGAATTCGCCGGGGTGATCGACAGCATTACCCGCAAGCTGATCCGTCGTCATCCTCACGTTTTTCCGACTGGCGATCTGTACGCGCCGCTGGATGTGCCGCGCTTGAGCGAAGAACAGGTCAAGCAGCGCTGGGAAGAGATCAAGGCCGAAGAGCGCGCCGAGAAATCCGCCGCGCCCGAGCAGCTGTCACTGCTCGACGATGTGCCGGCAACGCTGCCGGCCTTGTCGCGCTCTGCCAAGTTGCAGAAACGCGCAGGGCAAGTCGGTTTCGACTGGCCGGACGCCTTGCCGGTGCTCGACAAGGTGCGCGAAGAACTCGATGAAGTCCTCGAAGCCATGTCGGAAAACGATCTCGTCGCCGTGGCTGACGAGATCGGCGACCTGCTGTTTTCCGTGGTCAATCTGGCCCGGCATTTGAAGGTCGACCCGGAAACGGCATTGCGCGGCGCCAACGGCAAGTTCGAAAGACGTTTCCGATTTATCGAACAGGCATTGCGCGACACCCACCGTCCCATAGAAGATTGCACCCTCGAAGAGTTGGACGCCCTGTGGGGTGAAGCCAAACGTCAGGAAAAGAATGTGCCCGGCTGCGGCTGAGCAACTGCCCAAGTGAGTAAGTCCCATGAGTATTTCCCTTCGCGACCAGTTGCTCAAAGCAGGCCTGGTCAACCAAAAGCAGGCCAAGCAGGTCAGCAAGGACAAGCAGAAGCAGCAACGTCTGGCGCACAAAGGCCAGATCGAACTGGATGACTCGCAGCAGCGTGCTGCCCAGGAAGCCATGGCCGAGAAGGTCAAGCGCGACCAGGAGCTGAACCGTCAGCAGAAAGAGAAAGCCGAAGCCAAGGCGCGTGCGGCGCAGGTCAAGCAACTGATCGAAGTCTCGCGTCTGCCTAAGCTGACCACCGAGGATTACTACAACTTCGTCGACGACAAGAAGGTCAAGCGTATCTCGGTCAATACGCTGATGCGCAACAAGCTCAGCAGCGGTTCGCTGGCGATCGTCCACCATGCCGGTGGCTACGAAGTGATCCCGCGTGAAGCGGCCCTGAAGATCCAGGAGCGCGACCCGCAGCGCATCGTCCAGCTCAACGTGCAGACCGAAGAGGTCAGCACCGAGGACGATCCGTACGCGGCGTATCAGATCCCTGATGACCTGATGTGGTAAACCGATGAAGCTGTAACAACGACAAACCCCGCTCATGGCGGGGTTTGTCGTTTTCAATGCTGTGGTGAATCAGGCGGATTTCAGATCCCGCTGCTGTTCTTGCACTTCCAGTTCGGCCTTGTAGTTGTGGGCGTCGATCTCGTTGTGGAACATGCCGACCAGCAAGTCTTGTTGATGCACATCCCAGATGCGGATACCGGCGGCTACGCCTTCGTGGGACATGTGTGAATCGTCGCGTTCAGTTACTTTTACAGTCATCTGCTAGCTCCAAATCTCAAGTTATCTGCAGCAAGGCGTGTGCAGGACTCTTTTATAGAATTTGTTAGCCTGCTAAGTAAACGGCTGATTTGTGCAAGGTGTTGTTGCGTTTTTTGCAACAGTGCTGCAGCCCGCGTAATCCGCGACATTCGGTCGCAGGGCGCTAAGTTTCATGACAGAAGTTTCATTTTCAGACCCATGCGAACCCTTGTGTAGGAGCTGCCGAAGGCTGCGATCTTTTGATCTTGTCTTTCAAAAATCAAAGTCAAAAGATCGC